>JACRCA010000411.1 GCA_016234425.1 Deltaproteobacteria bacterium
AACCCGGGAAAGTGAGATTGACCGTTTCTGGTTCTGGAGTCCATATCGTGCGAATCACCATCCCTCTTATGCCCAAAGGCGAATTGAAAGAAGCTCTCCGCTGGGAGATCAAAGGCCATCTCCCCGTCTCCATCGAATCTGTCCAGACCGATTTCCATATCCTCCATGAGTTTGTGGAAAAGGGCGTGAAGAAATTGGAAGTAATTGCTGTAGCTTGTCCCCATCACCTGATCGACCGAGTCCTCTCCATAGCCAAAGGAGCTGGGCTGAAACCTACGCATCTCGATATTGGGGCGTTTGCCTTCTGGAATGTCCTGCTGGCTTTTGATGGGCTGGGAAAAGAGGAGGTGGTCGCTTTGGTTGACCTGGGGGCGGAAAAAACCGGCGTTCACCTTTTCAAAGATGGAATTTTACAATTTAGCCGGGAGATAACCCCAGCGGGAGCGGATATTACCCGGGCCATTATGGAGGGAATCGAATCTGAAGAAGAGCCCTATCTCCTTTATCAGCGGGCAGAGAAAATAAAAGAAGAGATGGGAATCCCTGACAAGGCTTTCCAGGAAAGGATAGATAATAAAACAATCAATTTGTCGAAGATACCTTTTTTCGTCAGGCCTGTTCTGGAAAGACTGGCAGCAGAGATCAAACGCTCCCTCGACTACTACAGAAACCAGTTTCATGTGGAGCGAATTGATCGGCTCCTTCTGACTGGCGGAGGGGCCAATTTAAAGAATATAACTGCCTATTTGGCAGATGAACTTCGCTTGCCGGTGGAGGAATTCTGCCCCTTTCGGGACCTTCTCTATGACCCAAAGAAGATGGATGAACAGGCTGTGCAGAATTTGGATCCGATGAGTCCAATGCTCACGATCGCCACAGGGGTGGCCCTCCCGGCGCTTAAAAGAATCGAACTCCTGCCGGCCAAAGAACCTCTTTGGTCCAGGCTGCGAATGGATAAATGGGTCCCCGTCGTGTCTCCTCTGATAACCCTGCTGGTCTTTTCCTGGATCTTCTGGGATATGAATACACGAGAGGCCGCCATCAGGAAAGAACGTGATGTAAAGGTAGAGAAGGTCAAGACCCTCGAAATGCTCCAGTCAAAGTTGAAATTATTAAAGCAAAAGAGATCCAGATGAAACAGGATCTCTCCCTTTTCCCCTCCTCAATAATCGTCTCTCTCCCCTTTCCAGAAGTATTGGATGCGGTCAGCGACATCGTGCCAGAGAATGTCACCTTGACCCTTCTTTCCGTTCAACCCAAAGCCAAACCCTCAAAAGGGGGATCAGCAGACAACGAGAGAGGGGAGCTCAAGATCACCGGACTTGCTTTTGGGAGTGATTGGCAATGCCTCACGGCGCTGGCCCAGATCATCGAGCGTCTGGAGAAATCCCCTCTTTTCAAAAACGCCAAACTGGTGTCAGCGGTGGAAAATAAATTGTACAATCGGCCCGCAGCTACGTTTGAGATCCTCTGCGACATTGGCCTGAATAACCAGAAAAGAGAGGAAAAACCATAATCCATGGCGATAAAAAAGAGAGAAAAGATATTGATTCTTTTTGTGGGTATAGCTATCGCCATTTGGGCTTTTGATCGATTCTATTATGTTCCGCAGAAGAGAAAAATCATGGAGTTGGAAGAGCAGGTCAGGGCCGCCGACCTCAAGTTGAACGAGTTATTCATGTATACCAAAGGGGTAGAGAGTGCGGAGGCAGAGGTCTCCCGTTTGGAAAAGGAACTGCAGGGATTCAAGAAGCGGACGCTGGGGGGGGAAGAATTCAGAGCCTTCTTAAGGCACTTGGCCAAGGACAGCGATCGCCTGCAGATGAAAATTGTCTCCCTCTCCCCCCAGGAAGAGAAAAGTTCTCCCCCGGAGGGGAAGAAAGTAAATTCTGCTGTCCAATATAAGAGGGTCACTGTCCAGATGGTCCTCTCCTCAACCTTTTCCGCACTGGGTGCTTATTTGAGAGGGATTGAAGAACTCCCCTTTCTGGTCACACTGGAAAGCCTCCAGGTGGAGAGGAACGAAAAGATTTTGCCCTTTTTAATAGTAACGATGGGATTAAGTGTTCACATCATTTATCTATGATCGAATGAGGGATTGATGGAGGGATCGAGGTGAGACGATACCGAGAAATCATTTTGGTTTTAACCCTTATCCTCTTTTCCATTTTTTTGAGCATAACCCTTGTTGAACCATTGGTAGCTTATGGGCAAGCCAAAGGGAAAAATCCATTCTTCCTCCCTCCGGGAGTCTATCTCCTCTCTAAGAAGGGTGGGCCCTTGGTGAAAAAAGAGAAGGCCCCAAAATTGGAAACAAAACTTCCTGAGCATCCTCCCGCTCCCTGGAAGGTCAAAGCCATTTTGATCAGCGAGCACATTCGCCTGGTCTCGATTGGCCAACAGATTGTCGCCATAGGGGATGCGATCAATGATGAGAGAATATTGGAAATCGAACCTGACCGGGTGATTTTAGGAAAGGGCGATAAAAGAAGAACCCTTTTTCTACCCCAGATTCCTCTTCTACTGACGGTGGAGAAGGAAAAATGAAACCACAGAGACCACAGAGAGATACTCTGTGTTCTCCAAAAGAGTCATCCTTAAAAAAGATAAACGAGAAAATCATATTCCGTAATCTCGATGTTTGTTCCACATTGCGAAATATAACGAAAGTAGGTGCTGAGTCATTTACGGGGCTTGGATAAAAAAGTGGATTTGTTGGTCAATTTCACCATAGTTCGGTTAAGAGAAGGGATAAGGGCGTTAATCATTTGGAGGGCACAGATGGGAGGAAAAATTAATGATTTCTCTGAGGCCTCTGTGGTTAATTTTTGACAATTCGAGGAATAAAAAGGAGAGGTAAAATGAAAACGAAGATCTTCTTTATATGCTTTCTTATTTCATTATTGGCCATGGGTTGCGCCACGGCCCCAAAGAAGGAGCAGGCGAAGTTACCTTCTCAAATCATTCAATCTCCCAACCCCCAGCCTCGTCCGGAAGAGAAATTGAAGGACCTGGTAGTTCCGCAAAGGGAAGGAGCCAAAAAGGTCCCAGAAAGGCTTTACTCCTTCTTTTCCAGGGAGGCAAACATCCAGGATGTCCTTCTGGCTTTCTCCAGGGAGAGCGAACTCAACATCGTTATCGAGCCGGAACTTAACGGTAAGGTGACCATCGATTTGAAGCGGGTGACTTTGAAAGAGGCCCTCGAAGCCATTCTTTCTCCCCTGGGATGGACCTATATCAGCGATGGAAAATTTATCAAAGTATCAAGGCCGCAAACGGAAACCCGCCTCTTCACGTTAAATTATATCGCCACTAAAAGGACGGGGAAAAGGGAAGTCTACGCCAGCACCGGAGGGGGTTTGCAAACTGGTGTCCTTCCCGGGCAACAGACCACCGCCAATCTCGGTAGTACCCGCACGGGATATAGCGACCTCGTCAGTGTGGATGAAATGGACCTGTGGAAGGAAATTCAAAACGGATTGGAGGCCATCATTTTTGGATCGGGCGAAGAGAAGGGTAAAGAGGTTGCTTCCGAGAGCGGAAAAACCTGGACGAGAGTGGATCAGAAGGGGAAGAAACTGATCATCAATAAATCGACCGGGGTGATCTGGGTGACCGATTATCCTGTGAATCTGAATAAGGTCGCTTCCTTCCTCGAGACCATTGAAGGAAGCTCTCAAAGACAGGTAACCATTCAGGCAAAGATCGTAGAAGTCATCCTCTCCGATGAGTTCAAGGCGGGGATTAACTGGAAGGTGATCCAGGGTCTCCCCCGTTCCATCAACTTGGCCTGGGGCCTCACGGACCAGGCAGGGACGACGGGATTCCCTGGCGGGACTGTTGGTCTTACTGGCGGGACTGGGGCGGGAACGATCGCCACTCCAGGAACCTTTAAAGTCAATCCTTTTGGGGGTGTCTTCGCGCTTGGAGCGGCGGGGGCAGAGGTGGCTCTTTCAGACATCGTTCAGGCGATCTCCGAGCAGGGGGAGGTAAAGGTTCTCTCCAGCCCCACGATCTCCACCCTCAACAATCAGAAGGCTATTATCCGGGTGGGGAATCAGGATGTTTTTTTCATAACCGGGGCCGTAGCTACTCAGACTACGGTGACCCAGACCATCCAGCCCATGACGATCGATATTGGAATCATCCTGGATGTGACTCCCCAGATCGCTGAAGATGGAACCATCATCATGAACATCCACCCGAGTATCACTGAAAAGACAGGGGAGAAGGCCACTCCAGATGGGAGAACGACCTTTCCCCTCCTGAGCGTGCGGGAGACGGATACAACGGTTAGGGTAGGGGATGGCCAGACGATCATCATCGCCGGCCTGATGCAGGAGAAGAAAGAGCAGACTCTCATCGGAATCCCTGGTTTGAAATCGATTCCTCTGCTGGGAGCGTTGTTCCGCCACAAGGCGGAAAAGAAAAGAAATTCAGAGTTGGTGATCATGATTACTCCGACCCTCCAGGTGGGGAAAAGATTGGAAGATTTAACGCAGAGGTAGTGCATTTTTTTTTGGCCTGCAGCCAAAGTCCCGCCGAAGGCGGGATTGCAGAATGAGGCGGTGGTTCTTTTTCTGCGGCGCTCACCCCTTGGCCGCAGGCCATTAAAGGTTTGTATTTTCGAAATAATTCTTATTGAAAGGGAGTCCTGTGTATGAACAATTCTATGGCTTAAGGGAGAAACCCTTTGCTCTCACTCCCGACCCTCAGTATCTCTATCCCAGTAAGGGGCATCGGACAGCCATCGATTCCCTTCTGTATGGAATCTACCACCGGGCAGGTTTCATGATCCTTACCGGGGATATCGGGACCGGAAAGACGACCATCTGCCGGGCCATTTTGGAAAAATTAGACAAAAACGTGAAGACCGCGGTCATCTTTAACTCCTTCCTCGCCAAAGGGGAACTATTAAAATCGATTCTCCAGGATTTGGGGTGCGCCTCTAAGGCGAGATCAAACAAAGAACGGATTGATGCCTTAAACAGTTTTCTGCTGCAGCAATTGTCCCAGGGTAAAAATGTTGCTCTGATCATTGATGAGGCGCAAAACTTATCCATTCCCGTCCTGGAGCAGATCCGCATGCTCTCCAATTTAGAGACGGAAAAGGAGAAGATGCTCCAGATCGTTCTATTTGGCCAGATGGAGTTGGAGCAAAAGCTGCCATCCCCCGAATTGAAGCAATTGAACCAGCGGGTGGCTATTCGCCTTCGCCTTCTGCCTCTCACCCGAACGGAAACGGAGAGCTATATCCATCAACGTTTAACCATCGCGGGCGCCCGGGGGAACATCACCTTTTCCAGATCTGCCCTCCAAGAAATCTACGAATTTTCCAGTGGGATCCCCAGGTTGATTAACCTTATTTGCGATCGAGTTCTTCTCGCAGGTTTCATCGACCAGACCTACCGTATTCGTAAGAAAATTGTTGAGAAAGCCAAGAGGAGCCTTTTGGGAGAGGAAACGGGAGTCAAGTTTTTTACGCCTTTGCGGATCGCCCTCCTTACGGTCTTCTTCCTCCTCTCGGGCGGCATGATTCTTTGGCAGCAGGACTATTTCCCCTCTTGGCCAAGTGAAAAAAATTTTATTTTCGAGAAGATGGAAGGAATCTATCATCAAATTTTGGGCGCTCCTCATTTACCTGTCTCGAAAATCCCCTCAGATAAAGGAGGGGTGAAAAGTTCCCCACAGGCCAAGGAGCCGGCGAAGGATTTATCTGGAGTTCTATAAGGAGGAAGGTATTTCGTGAGCCTGATCATGGAGGCCATCAAGAAGGCGCAAAAGCTCCGGCTGAAGGAGTTGAAAAAAATGCCTTTCCTTATAGAACCTATTGCCAGAGAGGAAAAAAGGCGTTCAGAGGAGAAATATTTTGGGATTTTAACGATCGCTGGATTGGGAATTCTTCTTTTCGTTTCCTTTTGGGCAAGCCACTCCTTGTCTCTTTTGCCTTCCCCGCAGGAACAAAAAGCTGTTTCTGTCGAGAGAACAGAGGCTCCTGGATCTACAGAGACAAAAAGAGAGGTTCAGGAACCTCGCCAGAAAGAAATTCCCCCTCTGCAAATTGAAGATCCTCTGCCGACGACAAAACCATCCATAAACGTGATGAAAGAGGAACCGGCGAGCAAGAAAAGGGCCAAAGAAAAGAAGAAAATGACGGGAAAATCCAAATTCCCTTCGGCAACCATTCCTGTTCCGGGTCAATCTTCCCCAAGGATGTCTCCCGGGCCTCCGAAGGCAGAGGTTGTCTCCAAACCTTTGAGGGTGGAACTGAAAAGTGAAAAAGCAGGCACCTTGACTTCGGAAATCCTAAGCCATTTCAACTTGGGCGTTTCCTCCTATCAGCAACGAGAGATTTCTAAGGCCATTCAAGCCTACAAAAAGGTGATTGAATTAGAGCCTAATTATGTAGAGGCCTATAACAATCTCGGGATCATCTATCAGGAGATAGGCGATTTTGCCAAGGCCCTGGAGGCCTATCAAAAGTCCATCGCCATCAACCCGCGATACGAGAAAGGCCATAACAACTTGGGAATTCTCCTCTACCTCATGGATCGTCATGAGGAATCAATGGCAGCTTTTCAAAAGGCCCTGGCCATCAATTCCCAAAACCTCGAAAGTCACATCAACCTGGGAATCCTCTTTAAAAAAAGAGGGCAAATGGAGAAGGCCATCGAATGTTACCAGAAAGCTCTGGTCATCAACCCCCTCTATGGAGAAGCCCATTACAACATCGGCCTGCTTTATGAACAGTTAGAAAATTCTGAGTTGGCCATCGGCCATTATCAAAGATTCATCCAGCTTTCCTCAAAAACCTATCCAGATTTGGTCAGGAAAGTCCAGCGGCATTTGGATTATCTGATGAAGGTGAAAAGGGATAAAAGCAAACCATGAAAGGTGTTTGGGATGGCGGAGCAGAAGAAGAGTTTCGGTGATTATCTGGTGGGACAGGGAGTCATCACCGCCGAGCAATTTAAAAGAGCCCTGCAAGAACAGAAGCGAGGAAGAGAAAGGCTGGAGCAGACGATCGTTCGCTTAAGATACGCCGGAGAAGAGCTTGTCCTTCAGTCCTTAGCGGATTACTTCAATCTTCCCTTTATCGACCTGGATACCTACTCGATTGATGAGAAGTTGTTGAAAATCATCCCAGAAGAGATGGCTCGACGGCACACCCTGATCCCCCTCTTTAAAATCGGGAACACCTTGACGGTAGCCGTGGCCAATCCGCTCAATATTCCTGCCCTGGATGAAGTAAGGAACAAGACCAAAACTGATGTGGAGATTGCCATCTGCATAGAGGAGAAGATCAAAAAAACCATCGATCATCACTACGGAGACCCTTCGGCTGTGCTCGAGAGAACCCTCCAGCAATTACTAAAAGAAAAAGGAAATGAACCGGCCCTGGAGCCTGAAGATTACAGAAAGACACATCACCTGACTGCCAAAGCATTCACCCCTGGCCAGGAGGAAGAGGTTCCGGCTGCCCGGATGTTCGACCTCATCATGGTTCAAGCCATTCGAGATCGGGCAAGCGATATTCACTTCGAGCCTGAGGAAAAGGTCCTGCGAGTTCGACTCCGCATTGATGGCTTTTTGTATGAATTCCTTACCCTCCCCAAGCAAATCTATCCCTCGATCACTTCCAGGATTAAGGTTTTAGCAGAGATGGATATCGCGGAGACCCGCCTCCCGCAAGATGGGAGCTTCAATGTCCAGCTGGAAAATCGTGGGTTCGAGATCAGGGTTTCCACTTTTCCTACCATCTATGGAGAAAATGTAGTCCTCCGGCTCCTGGATCAAACGAGTCCTCTTCTCAAATTGGAGGATCTCGGATTTTCCGAGGAGGTACTCCTCCGGTACAAACGGTTAATCCAAAGGTCGGATGGGGTTCTCCTGGTCACCGGTCCCACAGGAAGTGGGAAAACCACCACCTTGTATGCTTCTTTGAATATGATCAATTCCATGGAAAAAAACATCATCACCATTGAAGACCCTGTGGAGTATCGACTCGCTTTGATCAGACAAACGCAGGTCAATCTGAAAGCCAAAATTACTTTTGCTACCGGGCTCAGATCCATCCTGCGGCAGGACCCGGACGTTATTATGGTGGGGGAAATCAGGGATCTGGAGACCTCCGAAATTGCCATCCAGGCTGCTCTGACAGGCCACCTGGTGTTGAGCACCCTGCACACTAACGAGGCATCGGAGGCCGTTACCCGGCTGATGGACATTGGCGTCGAACCCTACCTGATCTCATCCTCCGTCATTGGGGTGCTGGCGCAGCGCCTGGTTCGAACCATCTGTCCAGGATGCAAAGTCCCTTACCAGGTTGACCCGAAGATACTGGGGGAAATGGATGAGGAATTTTCCAATTTGCAAGAACCTATCACCCTCTACCGGGCAAAGGGCTGTAAAAATTGCAAACAATCAGGGTATTGGGGAAGGACGGGGATGTTTGAGCTGTTGATGGTCAATGAAAGAATTAAACAATTGATATCCGAGAAGGCCTCCAATGAGCTGATTTCCAAAGCAGCGAGGCAAACAGCCCAAATGACTTCTCTGAGAGAGGACGGCCTGAGAAAGGTATTGAGAGGGATTACCACCCTCGAGGAGGTCGATCGGGTGGCTTATAAAGAGGTTTTTTGAGGCTGGAATTCTTTAGATTTTTTCGGCGGCGGAAATCAAGGATTGCCCAACGAGAGGGGGACTGAATCTCTCCAGTAAGGTAAAAAAAGGGACCATTTTATTAAAGATCTTGATCTGTTGTCTCGATAAAAGCCGCCTTTTTAAGAGGGTGCCATTTACGAACCATCCCCACAGACCAAACCAATTAAAGAACGTTAAGTGGCATATCCGGAAACCATTTCCTGTGAGCTTTTGAATCATTTCCTCCTTGTTGTAACGCCTGAAGTGGCCGAGTTCCCTGTCCAGGACATTGTAGAACATCTTCAAGGCTGGCACCAGTACAATGAGCCTTTCACCGGCAGGAAGTAACTGGTAGAAGTTCTTCAGTACAAAGACATCATCCTCCACATGTTCTAAGACGTTGGAACAGACGATTGTGTCAATAGGTCCATTAAGATTTTGGGGAGGGTTCTTTTGGATATCCCAGATGAGGGCCCCCTTCAGGTTGCCATAGCCCCCAAATTTATCCCTAACCCTTTGCAGATAGCTTTCATTCATATCCGCCACAATTACTTCGCCCTGGCTAAGGAGAAAACCCGTCAAGTTGCCGACTCCACAACCGACCTCCAATATATGTTTGCCCAACCAGGGCTTGATTTTTTCGAAGACCCACCGATTATAAGCATGAGCTTCCTCCAGGAGCGTTAGGGTTAGGGTGTTACTCTTCTCGATATTCAATGCTGTCTTCAGGATGGCCATTGCCTTCGTGCGGATAAGTCGGCGTTTGTTTCTCCCAGTAGCCAGGGCGAGGCCAAGGCAACCCATGATCCCCAGAAAAGTTATCCCGGCCCCCAGCTTAAAACTCCCAGGATCATAAACAAACTCCACCCGGTGTGTCCCCGCAATGAGAGGCACTGCCCGGAAGGTGTAATTTGCCCGATAGATCTTTTCTTCCCGGCCATCCACAAAGACCTTCCAGCCTGGGAAATAAGTATCGCTTAAAACCAATATGTTATTTTCTTTTGTTTCCACAAGAAGTTGGAGTCTATTATTGCTTTCTGAGATAAACTCCACCCCCCTCTCCTCCCCCTCTCCCCCTTTGGGGAGAGGGATGGGGTGAGGGGGTTCCTCTTCCAGAAGCACTTCTTTTCGAGGATCGAATTCTTTACTGGCGAGTTTAGCGAGAATGGATTTTTGATCCAAGACCTGGAAGTTTTTGACCAGCCACGATCTCGCAAGAGCGTTATGATTTCTGTATAACTTAATGGTATTTCCTTTAAGGAGTTCTTCCTTCTCTCCTCGAAGACCCTCCAGCCTGGCATAGATTAATTCAAAGCGTGGGTCTTCCTCAACGGGCGTGATGGAGATGACATATTTCGCACCATAAAGGTCGGTGATATTGGTTCCCGAAATAGATGAAGCCTCAGTCAAGGCTTTATAGAGATCATCCACTTTTTGTAAATGGATCACATCAATTCCCCAGACATCGTGCAGCCTGTAAAGCAAGTTCAATGACGGCAGATGTTTCTCCTTAAAGATATTAAGAAAAGAGGCCTCCCCTATTAAAATAGGGGTATCCGTGGAGATGGTCTTCGCTGTGGCAAAAACCCTGAAATGCCCTTTATCTGAAGAGATGATCTCCAGAATCCTGGTCTTTTGAAAATAGTCTGAAGGCTTCTCTTTTCCATAAAATCCCATATTTCCAAATAGGTCAGCAGTCAAAAAGAAGATTAATAAAACCTTCGTCCACCCTTGCCACTTCACCCCATGACCAACCCTCAGGAGTAGGAAAAAGAGGGTAAGATAAAATAAGAATCTTTTGGCATTGTAGAGGTTCACAGAAAGGGGATTGAAATCAGGAAAATCAAATCCCTTTAATTTAAGAAAAGATTCAGCGTCTCTATGGTTCAAGACTAAGAATATAAGAGAAATGCCAGAGGCGAGAGAGATAAGAATAAAGACGTTTAATCTCTTTTTTTCAAGGTCCCTCGAATATTCCACCAGCCTCTGGTACCCCAGACCGGAGATAATGGAGAGGACCAGAATAAAGATATAGAGAAATTTGACGGGATACCGAATTCCATTAAAAAAGGGGAGGTATTTAAATACGAACTGATACAAAGGATTATATCCCCCGAGGGATAGGAAAAGGGAAAAAACCATCAAGGAAATATAGAATTTCCGTTCTTTCCCAAGTAGAAAAAAGAAAGAACCCAAAATAAAAGGCAAACCGCCAGCATATAGGGTCTTGAACCAGCATTGGGTAACCCAGTATCTTTTCATATCTAAAAAATAGCCGTAGGCATCGGGAAGAAAGAATAGAAGAATATCCTTTGGAGCAAAGCTCCATATCGTTGCCTGCTGATAAAAAATCCCTTTGCTTCGGATGGAATGCATAAATAATTCAAGAAAGGGAATCAATTGGATGGCCGAAAGTAACAAAAACCCGATGGAGACGATGAGAAGGCTTCGCCCCCTGAGTAAGATCCCCTCCCATGGTCCCTTCCTCTGGCCTTCTCCCTCAGCGGAAAAAAGGGAAGAGGGAAAAAGGATCATAAGTAATAGAATAAAGAAATTCCCATAGACAATTTCAACTCCACCCCCGAGGAATGAGACAGTAACGAGAATGGAGGCGAAAAGTTCGTTCTTCCAGCCAGGGTTGGCTATTGCCCTCCTGAAAAACATCATGATCAGGGGCGTCCAGACGACGGACAAGAGACAGGAGAGGAGGGAGTGGACAGACAGGAGATAGCCACTCAGCATAAATATGAGGCCGGAGATAAGAGATCCTGTGGAATTTACCTTTAGATCTTTCAGAAAAAGATAGGTAAAAAATCCACCGAGAAAAAAGTGAAGGATAATGATGGCATTAAAGGCCAAATCAAATGGGAGGAGAAAAAATAGAGTGTTTAAGGGATACAGGATGGCGTGTTGAGGGTTAGCAAAGAAAGGATGGCCGGAAAACTGAAAGGGGTTCCATAGAGGAAAATCCAAATTTTTAATGCTTTCTACCCAGAAGAATCTTGGGGGTATGAAATAGGGACCCAAGTCCCTCTCTGTGAGGAGGTATCTTCCATTGAATAAATCATAAAAAAAGAGGAGGGAAGAAAGAAAAAGGGCCAAACCAGCCAAAAAATCGACTGATTTGACCCATTTCACTTTCCCCTTAATTTGACAAATCACAGAGGGTTAATATTTCCCGCCTATCACCATGTAGTTGTGGTAGCGTAAGTTATTGTCCCATAAGTGGTTGGGGCTTGCGGTGTGGGTGTCAGGTTAAACTCATAGGTATATCCACCTGCTGTCATAGTGAATGTGAAACTTGTGGCCGTCCATACAATACCCTTCAATTCAGCCACATCATTAGCGATGTCCAGCATGGTATATGTGGAGGTAGTGCCCCCCAGAATTCTCTGGCCAAATTTTAAAGCATTTGTGCTCCTGAGGGAGCCCAGCACTCCTCTGGCCGTGCCATTGGCAGCTTGTGCCGTTAAGTCAAGGTACTTGGGAATAGCCACAGCGGCCAGAATTCCTATAATGACAATGATGACGATCAGCTCAATTAAAGTGAAACCTCTCTGTTTTCTTAGCATGCTTATTCCTCCTTATGTAAAATTTTGCAATCTATAACACATCCAAATATTTTGTCAAGTTTTTTTGCAATATTTATACCAAAAACGCCTTCAAATTTTTGCCAAAAAATTATTAATAAAATTGAAGAATTAGTTCAATATCCGTGCCGGAATTTGCGTAACCATTATGGAATTATAGTGAGAAATTGACACATTTCTTCAAAAAAAGTGACAATTTCCTACACCTCCATATAATTATCTAAACACGCCCAAAATGATCTGCCCTATCATCTCTCCTTTTCTAACAGGATGCTGATCCTGGCCCGTAGCCTGGGGAACTTTTATGGAAACGTAACGGTAAACTTCATCCACTGTAATCATCCCATCTCCGTCCAGGTCCCCTTTGCCCCGAAGGGCTTCCAGGAGATAATACGTAAAGACACCATGCTTGAGCTCATCTTTTTCCACGCTCACCTCGTTGGCGTCGCTGGCAGTTAGGATTACTCTACCCTTTCCTTGGGTAAGTCTATCTAAGAAACCCCCCGAGATATTCGCCCTTGTCCCCAGGACGGGAACCGTTCGGCCTCCACTGGCTCCGCTATAACAGGTATCGCTGATGAACACTAATCGCTCCGAACTGATCCGCTGGAAGATCTGGGCCATCTCACCCATGGGCATAGCTGAAGCATAGAGATCCCTGGGATCGGCGTTGTGCGGCAGAATGTATTTTTCCAGGCCATCCTCATCCGGACTGGAAGCATCTCTCTCTGTTGCTCCATGGCCAGCTAAATAAATGATCACGGTATCAACCCCGTCTCTGTTTCAGAAACGGGGTTCAGGTTCTCCACATAAATAGCTCCTCCAGTGAGTGATAGAAAGGGAGAAGGGCTATACATCAAGAAAAATTTCCGAATCGTGCGTAGAGGGTCAGGCGAAGTCGAAGCGGTTGCGCAATTCTTTGTAAAGGATTTTGCCCAGTTGATTTTTGGGTAACTCGTCGATGAAAATAACGGATCGGGGGCATTTGAAGCCCGCCATCCGTTCTTTACAAAAAGAGAGGATTTCTTCTTCGGTTAGTCTTTGCCTCTCTTTCGGCACAACCACTGCCGTCACTCGCTCCCCCCATTCTTTGTCCTTGACCCCGATGGCCGCAGCTTCCTTTACCCCCGGATGAAGGAGAAGAACCCTCTCTACTTCTGCGGGGTAAATATTCTCTCCGCCGCTGATGATCAAGTCGGTCCGCCGCACTATCAGGTATTGATACCCTTCTTCGTCCACCCGGGCTAAGTCGCCAGTGTAAAGCCATCCGTTTCGTAAAGCTTTTGCCGTAGCCTCGGGGTTCTTGTAATACTCCTTCATCACTGCTGGCCCTTGGACGATGATCTCCCCCACTTCTTCTCCCTGGACATCCTCCCCTTTTTCATTCACTACGCGGACCATCTGGCTGAAATGAGCCCGGCCCACAGACTCTGGCTTACGGAAAGCTTCGCGATGGGGTAAGAAAGTGGTCAGCGGGCCCCCCTCTGTTAAGCCCATCAGGTCATCTAAAGTCGCCTGAGGAAAGGCTTTCATCAATTGCTCCTTCAACTCAACCGAGATAACTGCCCCACCCGTAAAGAGCAGCCGAAGAGAACTAAGATCGTAATCATTCCGCTGGGGGTGTTCGAGGATGCGCGCAAACATTGTGGGAACAGCGAAGAAAGCGGTTACCTCTTCCTTCTGAATTACTTGGAAAAACTCGGGCAAAGAAAATGCGCGGAGAATGACCACGGTGCCTCCGATGAAAATTGTGGAGAGGAGCATCGTATGACCGGCAGCGATGTGGAAGAGAGGAGTAGTGATGGCAAAAACATCTGTGCCCCTGAGGCCGGTGTCCACAAGCATATTCAAGCTGTTCCAGATCCGGCTCTTATGGGTGTGTACGGCGCCCTTGGGAGACCCCGTTGTTCCAGAAGTATACATGATAGAATGCTCGTCTTCCTCGAGAACGAGGACTGCGGGTTCCTGAGGAGAAGATGAATCCAATAGATCCTCATATTCGGGAGTTTCACCAACCTGGATGGCCTTCTTGACTTTGTTTAACCGGGGAAGCAGCTTTGAGACGGCCTCCTGAAATTCAGGTCCGAAAAAGAGGAGGGAAGCATCAGAATTCTCGATGATGTACCCGATTTCTTCCTCTTTCAGCCGGAAATTGATGGGCACGGAGAGGGCGCCGATTTTGCTCAGGGCGAAAGAGATCTCGGCAAACTCGCTGCAATTGTGGAGAAGGTAAGCCACTTTATCTCCTTTGACGACTCCTTTTCTCAAAAGGGCATTGGCCAGGCGATTAACCCGCTCATTGAAAGCCTTATAAGTGTAGCGCTTACCCTCGAAAATGACCGCGAGTTTATCTGGAAGCTCGTGGACATTCCTCAGAAGTATGTATCCTACGTTAAGGTTCATATCTATTTGCCACAGAGAGCACGGAGAACACAGAGAAATTTCGGACAAATTCTAATACAAGAGCATCGATTTTTCGGCGCCTATATTGTCATTCTGAAGGACTTGGCGGGTCTTGCCTGTGGAAGACTTGTTTCATTTATAAATTCACTCTCTGTGCCCTCTGTGTTCTCTGCGGCGAAAACAATTTAGCAGATGGCTATGGGTCGAATGGGAGAAGCGGTACCGCCGATGATTCTAAGCGGCAGGGCCACAAACAGGAACTAGTATATCCGGTCCCTGGCAATTTCTTCCAGATTGAGCATCTCCATCAGTTGGATTCCCTTCTGAGTTAGGAGGAAAACATGCACGGGAAGGTCATGGGCCGGGGTCTTTTCATAAGCGGTGGTATCCGAGCCAGTGAAGGCCATCTTGTGTCGGGCCAGCCATTTCGCCCCTTCCAGGTTCACGCCTGGCGCACCCCTCTCGTTGGCCACGAATTTTTTGACATCCGCCCAGTATCTTGCCCATCCAGTGCGGATGAGCACGACATCGCCCGCTTTAAAGGAGATGCTTTCTTTGGCCGCTGTCTTCTCCAACTCTTTTGGGCCGATGGGAAAGGCATGGGGGAGTGCTTCCATCCCCAAGGCTCCGGCTACATCGAGCAGAATTCCTCTCCGGACAACTGGGGGAGTAACATCAATCCCCAACCCCTTCAATCCACTGGTGTAGTTTTGAACTCGGGAGGCATCCACATGGCCAAAAAGTTTTCCCTTCTTGGAGATATGTCCGAGAGAGTCCAGGTGCGTGCCGGTATGCCCGCCGGTGGTGAAGAGGTCATTGGAAGAGCTGACCTGATTGGGATACATGACATCCCCATGCTTTTTGGTCAGAGTAAAAGCGAAGGGAGGGTGGTTGGGATGATGGGGCATGCCAGGGAAATAGGGCTGCCCCAGATCGTAGACTCTTCCTTTGACAATTAACTCTGTCATCTCTTTTGCGAGCATAGAATTCTCCTCATCGGACTGATTTTTTGAACCACCTCATCCCCACCCGCGCCCTGTGGAGTAGTGAAATTTACTCCACAGGGCGAGCCCTCCCTGAAGGTGTGAAAAAATTATGCTAGTACCACGTTGCAGAACCTAGCGTAACATCAGATGGCCTTCGCAGGTCCGGTAGCCGGAGGCGCTTCGCTGGGCATCATGAGGCAGTTATTCTTCCATGGATCAGGCGGGAAAAAGCACCCCGCCTCCCTTTTCGGACCGACGGCTGAACCATTTAGCAGAGTCTTCTCCCGCCGATGCTGCCTGCGCTCACCGCCCCC
>JACRCA010000410.1 GCA_016234425.1 Deltaproteobacteria bacterium
CAGTTGGGGAGGATACCCGGCACCAAAGGTAGCTTCAATTGTGCTGGTATTGGAAAGACAGGTATCGAACATCTCTCCCCACCTTCCCATTCCCCGGTGGTCGTGACCCCGCGGGGTGGCTCCCTTCAGCGTATAAACTGCCAAATCGGATGAACCTCGGCCCACCTTTTCTGAGGCCCTCTTAACGCCCTCAGCCAGGATATTTCCCAATCCTTCCCTTCTGGCGATCTTTTGGAGCATTCCTTTTACCGCCTCCACATTCCCCCAGGTCATCTCCAGACCATCCAGTTCACTCTTTTTCAAAATCCCGTTCTCAAAACATTCCATCACCCAGCCGATGATCCAGCTCGATTCATTAATATCCATTCCTAACCGATCTACTAGGTTGGACAGGAAAACAATTGATCCGGCATCCGTCACGCCAATCTGCGATCCCATACCCGCCAGGCACTCATATTCCGGTTCTTCTCCCTCGAATCCCTGATAAGGACCCTCGGTCACCCGGACATGGTGGACGTGATGGATTCGGCAGGCATAACAGGGATTGGGTTTCATTTCGAAATGGGTCCGGAGGTATTGCCCATTGATTTTTTCATGTTCCGGGAAAATATTGGTCGTGTAATTCTTAACGGGAAGCCACCCGGCCTGAGCGCCCGTGGATAAAATTCCTCCCGTGCCATATTGATATAGCGCTCCCCCCAATATTTTTTTCGACTCCTCAAAAAGCTTGCGCCCCAGATCAATGAGTTTATCTCCGTCATGGACCCCCACTTTGGAGTCTCCCCGCTTGGCCACGATGGCTTTCAATTTCTTGCCCCCCATCACGGCCCCGACTCCATTATGGGCGGCCACGTGACCTCTGTCTCCCACAATGGCTGCAAACCGGACTAAATTTTCACCGGCCGGTCCAATACAGTAAACGCTCGCATTTTTTCTCAACCCCAGTTCCTGTAGGACCGCTTCTTCAGCTTCCCAGGTATCTTTCCCCGCCAGAGAGTGAGCATCTCTTAATTCAGCGGTTCCATCATGTATATATAGGTAGACCAGGGAGGAGGAACTTCCCTGGACAACGACGGCATCAAAACCCGCCTTTTTAAGATAAGCGCCAAAGAACCCATTGGCCTGGGTGGCTACTGCCAGATTGGTCATGGGTCCTTTGGTAACGACTGAAAAAGTCCCCGAGCCATTGATCCACGTTCCGGCCAAAGGTCCGGAAGCCAAGATCAACCGATTCTGCGGGTCGTTCCACTCTATTCCCTGGGGAACTTCCTGGGAGAGAATTTTAGCGCCCAAACCGGTCCCTCCAATATAATCGGCCATGGTCTTCGCATCCCATTTTCCTTGCGATATCTTTTTCTCGGAAAGATCAACTCGCAAGATCTTTCCCGTGTAGCCACCCAGAGGATCTTTTGGCATATTTTTTCCTTTCTTGCCTTTTACGAACATTTTCTTTTCGGGCATTTCCCGCTAATCCCCCTTCTGACAAGTTGCTCATCTTACTCTTCTGGCTTCGCCCGCCCAATATTTCTCCCGAAGCTCTCTTTTGAGAACTTTTCCGTAAGGATTTTTGGGAATGGCGTCGATGAAATCGACGGATTTAGGCTTTTTATAGCTGGCCAGATGCTGCTTACAGAAATCGGTAATTTCCTCCCCTGTTGCCTTGTGTCCTTCCTTAAGGGAGACAATGGCTTTGACCGACTCTCCCCACTTTTCATCGGGAACGCCAATGACCGCCACTTCGTAAACGGCGGGATGTTTCAGAATGACATCCTCGATCTCCCGCGAATAAATGTTTTCTCCTCCGCTGATGATCATGTCCTTGGCGCGGTCCAAGATGTAGACATAGCCTTTCTCGTCCGTGATTCCCAGATCACCCGTATGGAGCCATCCTCCACGTAGAGTTTCGGCCGTGGCTTGCGGGTTCCTCCAATACCCCTTCATCACCACCTCGCCTCGCACCACGATCTCACCCATCTCACCTGGAGGAAGTTCTCGGTCATGAAGGTCAAATATTCTTACCTCCAGGTCCGTCCGGGGAATGCCGGCTGAAGTCAACCGTTTCATCTGCTCTGCGGTTCCTGCTAAAAGATGCTCTTCTTTGCGCAGGTAAGAAATGGTCATAGGGGATTCGGCCTGGCCAAAGAGCTGCACAAAAACCTGCCCCATTTTGCGGACCGCATCCTTGAGGTCTTCCTCGTAGATCGGGGCTCCACCGTAATTGATGCACTTTATGGAACTTAGATCGTATTGATCAATCTCGGGGGACGTGACCAGCCGCTTGATCATGGCCGGAGCCAAGAACATATTGGTCACTCTTCTTCTCTGGATCGTCTCAAAAACGATTTTGGGCTCAAAGGATTTAGATTTCAGGATGACGTTGGCCGCACCTTTCGCAACGTTGGGAATTCCATAAAGGCCACTCCCATGGCTCAGGGGGGCGGCGTGCAAGATAACATCCTCGGGCCCCAGCGGAGTCATATCCGCAAAGAAGTTCATGGTCATCATCATCAAGACATGGTGGGTCAGCATGGCCCCCTTGGGACTTCCCGTCGTTCCCGAAGTGTAAAACAGCCACGCCAGATCATCCCGTTCCACCAGTTCATCGTTAAAGCCGGCCGATTGGCCTGGGAGCAATTTCTCGTAGGAAATCATGCCCTCTAAAGGGTCGGTAATACAGATATAATGCTTCACCCTTGGCATTTCCTTTTTTAAAGCATGGAGGGAATCCCTGAAATCTTCTCCTAAAAATACCGCAACGGCTTCCGAGTTATCGATGATGAAGGCGCACTCCTTGGGGTGCAGTCGAAAATTGATGGGTACCGTTCCGATGCCCGCCTTGAAGCAGGCAAAGAGAGTTTCGATGAACTCCGGGCAGTTATGCAAGAGAATGGCGGTATTGGACCCCTTATGAATTCCCAAGGTTCTTAAAGCATTGGCCAACTGGTTAATTCGCGCATTGGCTTCTTGATAGGTGAGTTCGTAATCCCCATAGGCAATGGCTAGCCTTTCAGGAAAGGTACGGGCCGATTTGGTGAAAAGGGTTCCAACGTTCATGAAAATCACCTCCCAGACAGGGATCGGTTGGAATGAGAATTTGTTTCAGGCCAACTTTTCCTTCACCCCGACATAGTAATAAGGGGCCTAGACGTATTTACAGGTGATTCCGCCGTCGACGACGATTTGGGCACCGGTTATGTATTTGGCCTCATCGGTAGCGAGAAATAGCGCGGCATGGGCTACGTCCCAGGCATCGCCCATCTTTTTCGTGGGGCACTGCTGGTTGCGGACCTCAATCATCCGCTGCACATCGCCTCCTCCGTAAACTCCCTTTAAGGGCTCAACGATCATAGGAGTGTTCATCAGGCCCGGGAGGATACTGTTGGCCCGGATGTTTTTCTCGGCATACTGGAGGGCAATACTCTGGGTGAACCCGAGGATCCCGGCTTTGGTCGTGGAGTAAGTCACATAAGGAACGCCCGTGTAACGAATCCCCGCAATGGAAGATATGTTGGTGATTACCCCGCCACCTTGTTTTTCCATGTGGGGCAGCACATATTTACAGGTTAGAAACATAGATTTGAGATTGACCGCCATCACCCGGTCCCAGGTTTCTTCACTGATTTCCACTGGGCCACCCACCACCACAATGCCGACGTTGTTATGGAGGATATCGATTCGGCCATAAGTTTTGAGGCATTGATCAACCATGGCCTGCACTTCTTCGGATTTGGCAACATCGACCTTCAGGATGGCGCAACTACCGCCTTCGCGGTCGATGATGGATTTTGTCTCTTCTACTGCCGCGAGGTTGATATCCACGGCAAAAACCTTCGCGCCTTCGCGGGCGAATAAAACCGCCGTTGCCTTGCCGTTCCCCCATCCCGGTCCGACAGATCCAGCACCGGTTACGAGGGCTACCTTATTCTTCAATCGGTCACCCATTGGGTCACCTCCCATCAAAGGATATGCAAGAAAATAAGGTTCATACGCCTAATTTTCCGGTAGATTTTGGCGGGATGTATTTTAGCACGGGGAGAGGCTTTATTCAAATCCTTTTCTCAATTTTTGTCTTGACAACGGCGCCACCTTGATCTAACAATACGATCCGGATGGGCAGGGGTTCTTCTTTCAGAAATTTTGGGTATGCCAATTGCAGATGAACTTCATTGGATTCAAAAAGAGAAATATTGCCCGTATCATGCCGGACAAACCCAAAATGGTAGAATCGATGCAAAAGGGGGTTCCAAGAAGCCAACCGACAAGAAGGTTAGGCTGACATTATTAAATTCAAAGGAGGGTGAAAAATGAAGAAAAGGACATTTCTAATTGCCGTACTATTCGTGTTGGGGATCAGTCTAGCCCTGGCTGACCAGGCGCAGGCTCAAGTATTTAAGTGGCGGATGGCTACTTGCCGAACACCTGCCTTAACACCCTTTCATGAGTCTGACGTGAGGTTTGCGGAGATAGCGAGTCGAATGAGTGGAGGAAAATTAGCGATTACCGTCTATCCCGCTGGCGAACTGATGCCGGCCTTTGAAGTATTTGATGGTGTGCGGAAGGGTGTCGTCGAAATGGGGGGTGATTGGTCCACTTATTGGACCGGAAAGAATACCGCTTTTGATCTGTTCTGCGCCATGGGATTCATGATGCACGCTGCGGACTGGATGACGTGGCTTTATCAGGGCGGTGGTCTGAAATTGGGGCAGGAGCTTTACGGGAAATATAATATTATGTACTTTCCAATGAATATCGTCGGTCCGGAGTCTGGCTATCGGACCAACAAGCCGATACGAAACCTTGCCGATTTCAAAGGTGCCAAGTTAAGAACAGGCGTCCTTCAGACCATTTGGCTTTTGGAGCAGATTGGAGCCAAGCCAGTTAGAATCCCGGGTGGTGAGATATACATGGCTCTTAAGTTAGGAACCATAGACGGCGCCGAATTCTCGATCCCATCCACAGACTGGGGGATCAAGTTCCAGGAGATTTCCAAGTACTGGGTTATACCGGCGGGTTGGCACCAGGTAGGAACAGTGGGAAACGTGATCATCAACATGGATGCCTGGAAGAAATTGCCTCCCGATCTCCAGGCCATCGTGGAGAATGCCGCCATGGCGAATATGACTTGGTCCTACGCCAAAGGGAATTGGGATTCCATTGGGGCCGTGGAAAGATTCAAAGCAGCGGGCATCCAAGTGACCGAGCTCGACCGCGAAGCTCAGGAAAAGCTCGAGGAGCTATGCGTCCAATTCATGGAAATGGAGTCGGCCCGGAATCCCGATTATGCCAAGATCGCCAAATCTATGGTTGATTTCTTGAAGGGCATGGACAAGGTTAAACAATTGGAAGGCCCCTTCAGATCGGGATCTATGCTGAAAAGATATCCAGTGATCAAGTAAACCAACACTCATGAAGAGCCCCCCAAGGCATCTGCGGGGGGCTTTCATGGCTTAGTTGGCCAACGACTAACCTTCATTGTGAGTGCCTATGAAAAAGCGAGAGTTCACGAAGATTTGCGACAGCGTTAGCGAGTGGACCGGGCAAGGTGCTGCCTGGTTGATCTGGATCGTTATGGGATTGTGTGTATACGAGGTCATCACGCGGCGTTTCTTTGATTCGCCACACATATGGACGTACGAGGTGACGAATATCTTCTATGGCGCCCATTTCATGATTCTGGCGGCCTATACTCTTCTTTACCGTGGCCACGTATCCGTCGATATTGTCTATGTCCGTTTTTCTCGCAAAACAC
>JACRCA010000405.1 GCA_016234425.1 Deltaproteobacteria bacterium
AAAGGGAGCGTGGTAGTCTCACCCCCTCCCTTCCCTCCCCCCTCGCGGGGGCGGGAAAGGGTGGGGGGGATTGCTTCGGTCGTTTCACTCCCACGCAATGACGTTGTGATACAGTCTCAATCGGGGAGAGGAGGGGGATTGAGACTATTTCTTCAATTCATATGTTCCTGTCACGTGGCCACAGCCCTGGGAGGTACCTGGCGTTATGGGTTTACCGCTGGTGACCGATTTGGTTTTTCCTCCACCAGTGACGCCTTTCCATTTGCCAGTGCCATATATGAACTTCCAGTCACCTTCCGCACCAAGATAGAGAGCTTCCACGACAAAATAGTCACCGCTGGGATCCATAAATTTACAATTAGTGGTGCCGGCTCTTTTGCCAGCCGTGACCTTGAATAGCCCCGCGCAATGGTATGTCATATTGTCGAAAACCTTACTGCCAAGATTGTCTCGGGAGATTCCTCTTATCTCTGTGGTCAGGATGGTCAATTCTTCGGTTGCTACCAAAACATTGGTCGTCCCGGAACTGCAATTTATCATGTCGATAGGCTCCGCTTGAATAACTGGAATGAACATGGCCAGTCCTAAAATCGTGGCAACCGCCACCATCCACAATTTTTTGATTGCAATCATGGTACACCTCCTATTCAGAATACGCTAAGCGCATGGCGCATAGCGGCAAATGGTTTTTAACCTAATCCGCGAACCATGAAAATCCCCCCTGCCCCCCTTTGAAAAGGGGGGTTGGGGGGATTTAAGATGAATTTTGTATATAATTACCTTTCCCCCCCACCCGTTCCCTCTCCCCCACACTGGGGGAGAGAGGGGGTGAGGGGCTATTTTTGGAAAGGCCCCAAAGGGAAATTAGAGCCCCCCTGGAGCCTCCAATATTGGCACTTTTCTGTTGCCCCGCCTCACCATCTCCTATGACCTTCCCATCAAGGGATTATTTTTCTGCTCAAAATTTTTTCTTTTCTTTGATTCTTAATGCTCTTAGAAGAGGAAAGGATATCCCAGAGTTCATTTAAATTCGTAAATGCCTTCTTTCCTTTTGTCCCGACCTCTTCCACCACACCCACAAGGCTGCCGGGTTTGCTTTTTTCAAAACGATAAATACGGACGATGTAACTGGCCAAAACCGCTCTCGCTGGCAATAAAACCCCCAAGAACGGAACACTGGAATGATGGAATGGTGGAATAATGTATTTAATCCTTCCCCCATTAATCCATTCTTCCAAAATTCCAAGTTTCTTGGTTTTTTATCACATGGAGGATTACAGATCGGGTACAGATTGATGGAAAAAAGAAAAAATGGGGAGGTGGGGAGATGGGGTGATGAGGGAAAGAAGAAGGGAGATGGGGGATAGGGGGAGACGGGAAGGAAAGAAAGGGACAAAAAGATCGGACGAGGAGGAGGAACGGGGAACCGGAGAAAGGGGGGGAGAGGAATTGGAGAAAAGCCTTGACAAATTTTTAAGAAGGTTATACATTTGTCTTGTATTGTATAACTTTTTTTACAGAGGTTAAAAATTTATGGCTGTTGTTAAAACCTTATCAAAAGGGCAGATTGTCATACCTTCTGCCATAAGGAAGAGATTTCATATAAAACCTGGTACGGAGTTGCAGATTATGGAGTATGGCGGGATTATCTACCTTATTCCTCCTGTCGAAGATCCGATCCATGCCGCTTGTGGTCTTTTACCTTCCAAGCCTTCTCTTTCGGAAAAACTCCTTAGAGAACGAAAGAAAGAGTTTAGGTAATGCCGAAAGGACCGTTTATCTTTGACAGCCACGCTCTATTGAAGTTCTTCCAGAAGGAAAAGGGGTATGAAAGGGTTGTTCATCTCTTGGAGGAAATAAAAAAAACAGGGGCAATCAAATATATAAATGCCCTTAATCTTGGCGAGATCATCTATTCCACCAAAAAGGAATTCGGCGACCAAAAGAAGTTAGAGGTTCTTGCAAATATCGAAAGGTTGAGCTTCACGATTTTACCAATCCCGAACAACTTGATATTTCAGGCTGCAGAATATAAAGCGCAATATGGTATCTCCTATGCCGATTGTTTTCTCCTTGCCTCTGCCATAGAACATAAAGCCACCATAGTAACCGGTGACCCAGAATTTAAAAAAGTAGAACACTTAGTGGATATTGTTTGGATATAGCAGGATCACCACAGGCTAAAGGGCATTCTTATCTCCCATTCCCCGGTTCCCCGTTTCTCCGGTTCGTTATTAAAGACCTATAAATGGCTTCGGTTTTGGCAGACGGCTCGATGCCGAGGGCTGCGGAAAGGGTTTTCTTGCAGCGATTGTAAACCGAAAGGGCTTCGGCTCGCCTGCCAAGTTGTTGGTAGCAGGTCATGAAGCCCTGGTAAAACTCTTCTGCAAGCCTGTCCACCTCCAGTCCCCTCTGATAACACTCCAGAGTCTTTTCCAGTTGACCCGACTGCTGCCAGTAAAGGGCCAACTTTCTAACACTTCGTAAAAACATGCTCCTTAGACGTTCGCTCATGGACATAGTCCACGGTTGCTCGATTTCTTCACCCAGGAAAGGACCTTTGTAGACGGCAATTGCCTTTTCCATGAGCCCAACGGCATTGTCTATTTGTCCTGCTTTCCATTCGGCATCGGCTTGTTCCAGGAGATGCTCGAAAGCCCAGACATCGACCCAGCAGTATCGATCGTCCAAGGTCAGGCTATTTTCCTGGCGCTGGATAGCTTTTTCATGGGCGAGCAATTGGCGGAGGCGATGAAGATTGGTGGCAAAAGATTGATGGGCCAAATCGCCATCAGCCTCAGGCCAGAGGGCATCGGTTATCCGATCTTCTCCTACTTCTCTGCCCCCAAAAGCGATCAGCGCCTTGAGCATACCCAGAGGCTTTTGTTGAGCTTTTTTGGCGAATCGGACAATTTTCCCGTCTTTTAAAATTGTGAATCGTCCCAAAGTAAATATTTTTAAAGGCCAGGGCCAGTTTTCCAGATGCCAGGGCGGCTGATCGGGCATCAGGCGGCGCTCGCGAATCAATTCCCGGACGTAATCCACCTCGATCCCGGCTTCCAGAGCTTTCATGCAGACCCTGGCTGTGGTCGCCGGACGGTCGATAAAGATACCCATAAGCCCTCGTTCTTTGCCCAGGCTTAGGGCCTTCCGGAGAGTGATCCAGCCGGCTTTTTCTTCCCCCCGATCGAAATCAAACTGGGCCTTCGTGAAGAGGCAGCAGAATTCCCCGAACTCGATTTTCATTCGCCTGGAAAGAGCGGCGGCCTGTTTGAGGTGCTTTATTGCCTCTGGCCTACATCCGATTTCATCCAGGGCACGTGCTTTCACCAAATGACAACGGATGGTCAGTCCCGGAGAACCTACATTTAGGGCGATTTTCAAGGCCAGGTCAGCATGAAGAGAAGCCTGCTGGACATTTCCGCTGACCAGAGCTTCATTGGCTTCCAACAAATAAAAATAAGTTGTTACAAAGGGTTTGAAGTTGCCCTCGAAGGAGGCCATTTGCTTCAAGAAACTTCGGCCCGCCTGCAGGTCGTTCATCTGCAAAGCGGCAAAACCAGCAAAAGCAAAAAATGCATGGTAGCAAAAATAGACCCCCGATCTTCGCGATAGCTCCAGACCGGTTTGGGCAGCTTTAAGGCACTCCCGGTTCAAGCCGACCATGGAGTAGTGCATAGCTTCGGCCATTTTCGTCATGACTTTGGCGAAGGGCGATGCCCGGGGGGG
>JACRCA010000406.1 GCA_016234425.1 Deltaproteobacteria bacterium
ACATCCCCGACCGTCCGTATCTTTACGAAAAGCTCTCGGGCCAGGAATTTTTGGAATTCGTCGCCGACCTCCATAGTCTGGATTCCGGCGAGGCTCGGCAGAAACGAGTGGCCGAGCTCCTGGAATTTTTCGACCTGCAAAGTTGGAGCAGAGAACTGGTCGAGAGTTATTCCCATGGGATGCGCCAGCGGCTGATCATCGCCGCCGCCATCCTTCATCGCCCCAAAATACTCATCGTCGATGAGCCCATGGTCGGATTGGACCCCAAGGGTGCTCGCCTGGTGAAGCGTCTCTTCTTTGAGCTGGCCAGAGCGGGCGTGGCCATCTTCATGTCCACTCATAACATGGAAATCGCTGAAGAGATGTGCCACCGCATCGGCATCATCAACGAGGGGCAGCTGATTGCCCTCGGTACCATGCAGGAACTTCGGGAAAAAGCCCAGAGTGCGGATGATCGACTGGAGCCGCTTTTTCTCAAGCTTACGGGAGAAGAGGGAATACGGGAGTTTATCGAAGGCTTTCGCCTTTGACCAGGAATTCAAATGAACACATGGTGGATACTGCTTCAGCCCAAAATCATCGCTTTGCGGCATCCTCTGCGACAGCCGGCTCGAGGCTCCTTATTTAAACCGTTGATCCTGGCCTGCTTGGCTGCCTCTTTTTGGGCCTTTACTTTCTGGGCCTTTCAGAGGGTCTTGCTCTACTTTCGGGGAGTGGAACTTTTCGGAGACCTTCTGGCTGCCAAACTGATGGGGATGATCCTTCTCACCTTCTTCTCCATTCTCCTATTCAGTAACATCATCTCATCCCTTTCCACTTTTTTCCTGGCGGAAGATTTAAACCTTTTTCTTTCTCGCCCAGTCTCCCTGGATCGGGTCTACTATGCCCGGCTTGCCGAAACCATGACCCACAGCTCTTGGATGGTCCTGCTTTTCGGGCTTCCCGTCTTTCTGGCGTATGGCTGGGTGTACCAGGTTTCCTTCAATTACTATTTGGTTTTAGCCTGCGCTCTGATTCCTTTTCTGATCGTTCCTGCGGCTCTGGGCTCTCTGTTTTCTATGATTTTGGTGAATATCTTTCCAGCTCGGCGCACCAAGGATATTCTCTTCCTCTTGTCGATTTTCTTTGCCGTCAGCCTTTATTTTCTCTTGCGCTTTTTGCAGCCAGAACGCCTGGT
Organism: Deltaproteobacteria bacterium; assembly: GCA_016234425.1. GTDB lineage: Bacteria > Desulfobacterota > SM23-61 > SM23-61 > SM23-61 > JACRCA01. The sequence goes on from JACRCA010000406.1 coordinate 1,178, forward strand.
TAATCCTGACTCTTTTGCCGGGTTGGTGGAATATTTATCCGCCCTCGGCGCCCCTTTCTCACCCCTTCTTCCTAGTTTTTGGATTTCTGAAGCCCTGCTTCCTTATTACCAAGACCATCAGGCGACCACCGGTTTCTTTCTCGGGCTAAGCTGGTCCACAGCCGGGGCCGTGGTCGTGTTTGGGAACTGGGTCTTTCGGACTCTTTATTTGGATGGCTGGACGAAATCGCAAGAAGCCAGAAGAGCCCGTCTCACGCAAAGTCCATTGATCGATGGACTCCTTCGCCTGCTCACGCGTCCCCTTAATATAAGGGCCAGAGCCCTGGTGCTTAAAGATTTCAAGAGTTTCTTCCGCGACACGACCCAATGGTCTCAACTCATCCTGCTCAGCGCCCTGGTAGTGGTTTACCTTTACAACTTTCGTGTCCTGCCCCTGGATAAATCCCCCCTGCCAACTTTTTTCCTCCAGAATTTGCTCTCTTTTCTTAATATGGCTTTGGCGGGATTTGTCTTATCGGCGGTCTCGGGCAGATTCGTTTTCCCGGCTGTGAGCCTGGAAGGGCTCTCTTTCTGGATCATCCGTTCCTCCCCCGTCTCCCTGCGGAGTTTTCTTTGGAGTAAATTTTGGACAAGCCTTATCCCTCTAATAATCCTGGGTGAAATCCTGATCATTCTTTCCAACACTCTTTTAAATGTCACTCCCTTCATGATGGTCTTCTCCTCATTGACCCTTTTCTTTATGACTTTTGGAATTGTGGGTCTGGGAGTAGGGATGGGGGCCCTCTATCCCCGCTTTAAGGTCGAGAATGCCTCCCAGATTGCTTCCGGATTCGGCGGTGCCTTTTACATGATTCTCAGCATGATCTTCATCGGGGCGGTGGTCACTTTGGAAGCCTGGCCGGTCTACACTCTTTTCATGGCCGAACTCCATCAACGGACACTTTCTCTCTTAGAATGGGCTGGAATTTTTCTCTCTTTTTCGGGTGTAGCCACTTTGAACGCCTTGGCTGTTGTCTTGCCCATGCGCCTGGGCTTAAAGAATATTTCAGAGATAGATTTTTAATTAAAATGAGTAACGTTTATTCCTGTCCTCACTGTCGGGCGCAGAATTTCGCCACCAAAGCCCGCGGGCGCATGGCTGCGAGCGTTCCCCTGGAGTGCTGGAAATGTGGGAGAAAGATTAAGAAATCTTTCTCCCCCAAAGGCTGGCCCGAAAAGAGGAAGGGAAAGGTTAAGAACTGAAAATTTTCAGGCTTGCCTTTATAGCCATAGTTTGCTATAAGGAAGCCATGGAGGAGAAGAGGTATCTATATTTGAAAGTGGGAGATTGGGTTATCCACCAGCGATATCCCGAGTGGGGGGCGGGTATTGTTGTAGAAGAGAGAAATTCTTTAGTTCAAGGCGGGTCTTCCTACGTGAAGATCGCCTTTCGCGACGGTCAGACACGTATTTTTGACAACAATTTCCAAAACGCCACCTGCTGCTACCATGCTGGACTCCGACGCCGCTGAAATCCACCTCCCGATTTTTCCAAACCCCTGAAGAGCTAAGGCCTAATGATCAACCCTGGTTGTTCCTCTTTCTTTTTTTCTTCTCTCGCCATATGAATGGTCAAGCTTCTTTTGACAAGTTCGAGAAGAAAGGGATGGGGGGAGAGAAGCCCGCTTTCCTCTTCTAATCCCACCGCTGCCGCCAGGCTTATCCGCGCCTCATTCTGTTGCCCCTTTTTCCATAGCACATAGGCCATCTCCTCGAGCCTTCGCCGATAAAGGAGGCGTCGTCTTTCATCGAAGATCTCTCGGGCCGCCTGTCTGTAGATGTCCATTAGCCGACTCTCCTTCTGATAGGGGGTGAGGATCAGTCGCGAGGCTGAAGCCTCTTCATAGAGGGGGAGATATTTTTGAAATTCTTCGTCTTCCAGAAACCAGGTTTGAAAGGGGAGAACCTGGAAGAGGGAGGCCGATCGCTCCAGAAGGTCGGGCCGGGATTTTATTTCCTTATCTTTTAGGTAATGATAGATAAGCGGTTTGAGCGGCAGCAGCGGGGCAGAACCCATAAAAGATCGCCATTTGAAAAATTGGGCGGAAAGAACTCCCTCCTTTTTTTGAGTTATCTCGGAAGCCTCGATGATTAATCCATGGCAGTATTCCGGATCAGCTTCTACGATTTCCCAGGGATACTTGCTTGGAAAAGCCGCTACGTATTCACGGAAATTTTTGCGGGAGGTCTCGAATCCATGGAATTCGACGAGGCCCTCCGTATCCCTGATCAAGGCACTGAAAGCCACCATTCCCTGCGGGATTTGGGGTCTGGCCAGAAAGACCAGCCTGGCTCCGCCAGACTCAATAGAGCTCAGGAAACCTTCTGAGGTTTTGGGTCGGGTCGGAAGATAAACCGCCGGCGACGGTTCGGCGAGCTCTTCGATGGCTAATCCCTTGCTTCTCAGGCGAAAGATGGACTTGCGGACGGATTTCGCCACTTCCTTGGAGGGGGTGGAGACTCCCAAGCGATGAAGGAGAGCCGCCGCCTGAGGAGAAGCCCAATGGCCGAGGCTTTTGGCTAAAGCCAAATCCAGTCTTTCCTTCTTGCCGCAGAGGGCCTCCAGGATGGCCAGTACCTGCGCGCTTCCTTTCTTGATGAGATATAGAAAGAAAGCTTCCTGCTCCTCAGGGGAGAAGGATTCCAGCTTTTCTAACAGGGGATGGGCATCCTGCAGCCATGAGGGGATTTTCTCTTCTACCTCCTTGGCTAAAGCCTCGACTGGCGGGGAAAGCAAACCCGATTTTTTCTTTGACGGCTGATTTTTCTGATCCATTTTTTCTTTAGTCGGCCTGCAAAAAAATTATTCACCGCAGAGCACGCCGAGACCGGTGAGAATATTACAATCAAATATCAAAACCAAAATTATGATTCGCATTTGAGTGTTTCATTTGGGATTTTGGAATTTTTTGCTGATCTCAGCGTTCTCGGCGATCTCGGCGGTGAAGAAATCAAAAGTTCTAATCCATGGGCTGGAGATCAACGATTTTCAACTGTAAGGTCCGTCTTCCCTGGAAAAAACCGACCTGGGGAGCAAAAGCCATTTTCATGCGTCCCCCAGATAGAGGATGCCAAGAACCCATTTGGAAGCCGATCGCCTCTCGGGTCAGCCCTCCTTCCCTGATGCGCAGGCGTAGATGGCCCTTACCGACCAGCTTTGACCCCAAAATGGTCAAATCCTCCATGGCCAAAACCGGCTCGGGGTTTCCGGGACCAAAAGGAGAGAGAGCTGCTAGCTCGAGGAGGAATGGGTCGCCCATCTGATCGAGCCGGGAGAGAGCATCGACGGACAAGCGGGGAATGAAATCTTCCTCGGCCATGGTTGCAGCCACGACCTCCTCGAAGGCCTGAGAGAAGCCCGCGATGCATTCTTGGCGGATGATCAGACCCGCCGCCTGCTCGTGTCCGCCAAATTTTTCCATCCAAGAGCGGCAGGCTTTCAGTCCTTGGTAAAGGGAGAAGGGATCGACGGAACGGCCTGACCCTTTTCCCAAATTTTCCTGTAAGGCGATTAGGATGATTGGGCGATGATACTCTTCGATTAGACGGGAGGCTACTATACCAATGATACCCGGATGCCAGCTGACGGAGGCCAAGACGAAGGATTTCTTCCTCTGATCTATGACTCCCGACTCGATCATTTCTCTGGCCTCCCCGAGGATCTTATCTTCTATCCGCTGCCGCAGCGAGTTTAGATCATTCAGGTGGGCGGCGATCTCCTTTGCTTCGGCTTCGTTGCGGGAGATGAGCAAGCGCACGACTTCTCGGGCATCCCCCAAGCGTCCAGCAGCATTGATCCGCGGGGCCAGGCGAAAATTGACTGCGGTAGTGTCTACTGGAATTCCACTGCCCATGGCGGAAACCTCTTTCAATGCCAAAATACCCGCCCGAGAGGAGCTGGTAAGTTGCGTCAGTCCATACTTGGCCAGGATGCGGTTAACCCCTGTCAGAGGCACCACATCACTAACCGTTCCCAAGGCAACCAAATCTAAGTATTCTTTCAGGTTGGGAACACTGCTTCCTTTCCAGAATCCTTCCTGGCGCAGGGTACTACGCAAAGCGATGGTTAAGTTAAAAGCCACGCCTACCCCTGCTAACGCTTTAAAAGGGTAAGAGCAATTTTCTTGCTTCGGATTCAAAATGGCCAGAGCAGGGGGGAGGATCTCGGGAATTTCGTGGTGGTCAGTGACAATTACATCCAGCCCATTTTCCTGAGCCCAGCGGATTTCCTCGAAATTGCTAATTCCGCAGTCAGCTGTGATCATCAGTTTTGTGCCCTGGGAATGGATTTTCTTGATGGCTTCCAAGTTCAGCCCGTACCCCTCTTCCAGCCGCCGGGGGAGGTAAAAATCAACTAAGGCTCCCGCTCCTTGGAGAAAAAGAAAGAGCAGAGCAATTGCGGTGGTGCCATCCACGTCATAATCGCCAAAAAGAGTGATTCTTTCTCGATTGCGGATGGCTTGGAAAATTCGGCCAACCGCTTTTTCCATATCCTTCATGGTGCATGGGTCGGGAAGGTCGGAAAGGGCAGGGTAGAGGAAACTCCTGGCCTGATCGGTACTGGAGATCCCGCGATTGAAAAGAATCTGAGCGGTAAGAGGGGAAATCCTGAGCTCTTTAAGGGAAAACGCTTCCTCCATTCTTTTAGCCTGGTATATTTCCCAGCGCTTCCCCAGCCGGTTTGTCAAGTGATGTTTTCCCCGGAGAAATTTTTCACCCTGGTTTATTGAGCAAATGCTGAGAATCAAAATAGCGGAGCGGGCCCCTTTCTGTCAATTAGATATTTAGGATTGTCAAATCCGCTGAAAAATGTTATTAAAGAATAAAACTTTTCGCTCGGAGTAGGTAGCAAATAATAATCATCCCTTTTAGGGGTAACGCCTTAAGAATGACACTCTGTACCCTGGTTGGAACCGATGCCAATGGAGTTTTGACAAGCTGCGGAGAGGATGGAAATGGGAGGAAGCGCGGACATGAAAAAACACCTGGCCTCAATGATCATTTTTTCTTCTTTATTGTTCCTCATGGGCATGGGAGAGCTCGGGGGTACAGCCCCTCTCGATAAGATTCCTGCCCCAGAAAAAAATTTTACGGCCTCGGTCGTTGATCGGCAAGGGATTCAAACTACCCTCGCCCAGTTCAGCCAAGAAGGTAAGGTTTATCTTG
>JACRCA010000409.1 GCA_016234425.1 Deltaproteobacteria bacterium
TATCGCCCAGACTATTACAGAGGTGGCCAGAGAGCTGAATATCCTTATAAGGATTCCCCTCTGTTTTAAAAAGGTCATTAAGATGAAAAGAAAGACAAAGGTGGCGGTGGCAAACCCCAAGATGGTTGTAAGAAAAAGGTAGCCTATGCAGATGCCAATGGAGATGAGCATACGCACGAAGCCTTTCGGGTCAATCCGATCCCCCATCTTGAGTGAATTTCCCAGCAAAGCATTGATAATTAAGCTTAGGCTGAAGATGAACATTAATACGGCCAGAAGCCTCGGGAAAAAGTCGGGCCCATAAAAATAAACCTCTATGGACCTGTACCTTCCCACATACCAGAAGAGCCATATGCTCAAGATGATCAAACCAATCCCTATACCAATATCCTCTTTTTTCACCATCCACTCCTATTCCCAGAAAAAAGGGGTGGTAGCTTTACCACCCCCCTTTTGGTTGCTTTACTTCTTCTCTTTAAGTAATCCCACGCTATCCAAGGCAGGCCTCAAAGTCTCCTCCATCTCTTTCAGGAATTCTTCAAAGCCTTTTGGATCTCGGTATGCAAGAGGCAATCCCAGATCATGAGCCAATTTTTTGAATTCAGGATCTTCAAAGCAATTCTTGAAGCCTTTGATCAAAATCTCCATCCGATCTGCCGGGACCCCTTTGGGAGTGCCCAATCCACGCCAGTCATAGATGATCTTTGGATTGGGGTATCCTGCCTCGGCAATGGTCGGGACATCTGGAAATAGCCAATGTCTTTTCGTAGCATTCACGGCAAGGATTCTCAACTGGCCTGCCCTATAGAGTTGAAGCACTTCGTCCATGCCCGTGGTCGCCACAGCGATATGGCCCCCCACGACCGCTATTCTAGTAGGAGCTGCGCCATCGAATGGGACGAAGTTAAATTTGATCTTTTCCTGGAGGGCAATAGAGGCCAAGGCCAGATGCCAGCCGCCTCCTGCCCCGCTGTGGCCAGCCGTTACAATCCCAGGGTTCTTCTTGGCATATTCCATCAAATCTTTTAAGGTCTTGAACTTTGAATCAGGCGCCACAGAGATGGATGCATAGCTTTGGTTGAGTAATTGAATCAATTGATAATCCCTATAAGAGAGATCGGCGAGACCCATCATCCGATAGGTGCTGAGTTGAAAAGTAATCAAGCCTATTGTATATCCATCAGGAACCGCAGTCGCTGCCGCTCCCATTCCTACAGCACCCATTCCTCCGGTCTTATTGGCCACATTCACATTGACCCCAAAGTATTTCTTGGCATTTTTAACCAGCGCTCTGGCGATCGTATCCGTCCCCCCACCGGCAGCCCAGGGGACGATTAAGGTGATGTCTTTGGCGGGAAATTTTTGGGCCAAGCCAGTGGTTGCTGAAAAGACGACCAATAAGGCCCCAACCATAAAAATCAATCCAATTTTTTTCAACATAATACCTCCTCCTTTCATGAAAAAATAAATGACCTGGGCAGACACCCTCTTTTTTCTTTTTTTCCACCACCTCCTTTTTTAAACCAGATCCTGCAACTGGATCTGCTGGGCATACTTGAGATCCACCTGGATGCCCTCTACGGGATTCTTTAAACCCCAATCCCTTCGATCTCAGCCTCGAGCGAATCGCTTCAATCAGCCGTCCCGATCTTGTTGTTAGGCGCGGCTATCCTTCCCGATCGTGTTTTCCATGTAGCCCATTTTGGAAGAAATCAGGGCGGCTGCCTCCAGCACATGACCCACAAACTTTTTTTCGAGGGGAGTGTGGATCTTTCTCTGGGGTCCGGAGATGCTGATGCTGGCGATGACATCCCCCAGGTAATTGCGGATCGGGGCGGCAATGCATTCCACTTCCTCTTCAATTTCCCTATAATCCAGGGCATATCCCTGCTTACGAACCTCTTTTAGCTCTTTAATCAGTCGGCTTTTGGATGTGATCGTATGTGGAGTAAAGGCCTTGAATTTGATTGCCTTGATAATCCGCGAACGTTCTTGTTCTTCTTGAAAGGCCAGCAATGCTTTTCCCAGAGCGGTGCAGTACACTGGCGCCCTCTGACCGATCTTGGACATGACCCCCAGGGTTCGAGGGGAATCGATCTTATCCAGGTAGAGGATCTCTGTGTCACTCAGGATGGCCAGGTGAACCGTCTCCTGAACCTTCAAGGCCAGGTCGGACATGATCGGTTTGGCGATTTGGACAAGATCGGCCCGCCTGAGGTAGGCGCTCCCGATCTCAAAAGCCCCCACTCCCAGGGCATATTCTCCCGTGTTTTCATTCTTCTCCACGAGCCCGCTCTTCTCCAGCGAGAGAAGGATACGGTAGGTGGTACTGCGGTCGAGATGGAGCTGCTGGGCGAGCTCGCTGATCTTAAAAGTCCCTTTTCCCCGGGAAAAGGATTTCAGGATGTTGCAGGCGCGAAGAATGGAGTTAATGAGGTATCGTTCAGGCATAACAAATCCATTTCACTATTACAACAATTGTGTAAATAGCAAAACCTGCCAACATTGTCAATAATTTTTTGAGTTATCGCTGAAAAAATATTCGCTCCCACTCGGCTATAGTGTGAGGGATCATGTTAGGAGGGAAGATACAGGAGGAAGGTTTTTTGAGGATGGCCAAGGAATGGTCATCCTTGTTCTTCTATCGCCTTGTGGGCTCTTTCAAAACGTGCCCTTTCTTCCCGTAGAGCCTGATGAGCTTCTTCTATGGTCACCGCCTTAAAGCACAGACTATCTCCGGGCATGACCTGGGCAAGGCGATCTAAATCCGCAGAGATGACATTGGCGATCTTGGTATATCCGCCGGAGACCGGGGCATCCCAGAGTAGGATGATGGGTAATCCGTCTCCGGGAACCTGGATTGCCCCTCGGGCAATGGGCTCGGAAATGATGTCTGATCCCTTCAGATGTTCGATGGTTGGTCCTTGGAGTCTGTAACCCATACGGTCTGATTCGGGGCCCACCCGGTATTCTGAAGAAAGGAAGGTTTCTATTCCTTTCGGGGAAAAGCGATCTTCCTGCGGGCCAAGGGTGACCCGCATTGAATTTTTTGCCGGAAAGCTGGGGATCAGTTCCTGGGGAAATTGCTTTAGGGGTAGCAAATTCATTATTGAGCTTTCAGTCTCCAGAACCTCGCCAGCTTTAAGCACATTCCCCATCATGCCGCGGACATAGACGGATCGGCTACCCAAGAATTTTTGCCCGGAGAATCCCCCTTGAACGGCCAGATATGCTCGCAGGCCCTGTTTCCTAGCCAGGAAAGCTACTTTATCGCCTTCCTTCAGAGAAAAAGCCTGCCACATTAGCAGAGGATTTCCATTCACTGTGGGTGAAAGATTCCCTCCTGTTACGGCAATGATGAGATCGTTCAGAGCCAGCAGCTCCAAGCGAAAGAGAGTGATTTCTAAGAGGGCTGCACCGGCAGGGTTGTCTACCAATAAATTAGCCACCATGGAGGAAAATCGGTCAGCCACTCCAGAAGCCGGGATGCCGTATTTCATGAAGCCAGGTCGGCCAAAGTCTTGGAGAGTTGTATGGACACCCGGATGTACGACTTCA
>JACRCA010000415.1 GCA_016234425.1 Deltaproteobacteria bacterium
ACAGTTTTTATCCGCAAGGCGATAATCATAAATGGGGTGTCCTCGGGGTAGTCATCCTCGGTGGCTTTATGGCGATTCTGGATAATAACATCGTCAACGTCGCTCTGCCCAAAATCATGGCGACCTTCGGGGCCACGGTCGATCAAATCGAATGGGTGATCACGGGCTATATGATCTCTTTTGCGATCTCCATGCCAGCCACCAGCTGGCTGCGAGAAGTTTTTGGCCTGAAGAAAGTGTTTATTGCCAGTCTGGTACTCTTTTGCTTTGGGTCGGCTCTATGTGGCATGGCCTGGGACAAGGATTCCCTCATCACCTTCCGGGTCATCCAGGCTATCGGGGGAGGGTCCTTAATGCCCACCGGTTTGACATTAGCCGCGGAAGCTTTCCCTCCCCAGGAGCGGGGAATGGCTATGGGAATCTGGTCTATCGGGGCTATGGTCGCTCCTGCCGTTGGACCCTTCCTGGGCGGCTATCTGGTGGACGAGCTCAGCTGGCGGGCCATTTTCTACATTAACTTGCCAATAGGAGCCATCGCCATTTTGGCAGCGCTTTTGATTCTCTCCCCCACCAAGGTCCTCGGCCAACCGCGGCGGTTCGACCTCGTTGGGTTCATCAGCTTCTCGGTCTTCCTTGCCGGCCTCCTGATTGGCCTGGCCCAAGGCCAGCGGGAGGGCTGGGATTCCGACTACATCCTCTCTTGCTTCGGCTTCAGCCTCTTGGGGTTATTTGCTTTCATTACTTCCGCATTTTTGCTGGAAGACCCGATCATCGACTTGCGTCTTTTCGCCAATCATAATTTCTTGATGGCCAACATCGTCAACTTTGTCCGGGCGGTGGCCATCTTTGGGGCTATGTTCCTTCTCCCTCTTTTTCTGCAAAATCTTCTGGACTATACAGCCCTGCGCACGGGGGTCATCCTGGTCCCCACAGCCATAAGCGTGGCCATTGTCTCACCTTTCTCCGGACACATATCTGATCGGATCGGGCCGAGGATCACCTTATTCTCCGGAACCTTGCTGGTGGCCTACTCTCTGTACCTATACAAAGACCTTTCCCTCAACTCGGATTACTGGTTCCTGTTCTGGCCGCAAGTAATGCGAGGAGCAGGGTTGGGGTTGATCAACGCCCCTCTCATGAGCACTGCCATCAATGCCGTCCGCCGGGAGCAAACTTCCATCGCCTCTGGTCTCATCACCGTTATCATGCAGGTCGGGGGAGCCTTCGGGGTCGCCATTTTAGGGAGCACCTTGGAGCGCCGGCAGTTCTTTCATTACGCTCACTATTTGCAGCAGATCAACGATGCCTTCTCTCCAGCTGTGTATCGGGCCCAATTGGCCATGCAACAGTTGCTCCTCAAGTCCGGGTATGCACCGGCCGAAGTCTATGTCAAAGGGAAGAGCTTGCTCGCCTTATGGGTTCAACGGCAGGCCGCGGTGGGCGCCTTTGAAGACGCTTTTGTCTTTGCGGCGCTCCTGATCGCCATCGGCATTGTTCCGGCCTTGCTAATTCGTAACATTCGGTTTACAACGCAGAGCAGACCAGTTGGCCATGCGGAGTGAAGATTCTACAGAGTCGGGAATGAATTTGAAAGTCAGATCGAATTCCAATAAATTCTACGCGGAAAGGGGAAACAACAGAATGATGGACTCATGGAGAAAAGGGCCTCTATTTCAATGCTTCGGACTATTCCTCCTTATCTTTTTGGCCTGTCCGGTCTCGGCCGAAGAGGAAATCGCCCCGACGGGAAAACCACTGACCCTGGACCAATGCACGGCAATCGCTCTGAAATACCATCCTTCCTTACAGGCCAGCCAAGCGACGGTAGAAGCCTCTAAGGCCAGGGTGGAACAGGCACTGGCTGCTTATTATCCACAGGTGAATTTAAACACCAGTTATTCCAGCTCTACTTCCAACCTGAATGCTACAGGTGCCCAGGTTCGAGGCGGGACCTACAATTGGACTTTTTACGATTTCTTCGCGACAGGACCCACTCTCGCCGTGAATCTTTACGACTTCGGCCGCACCCCCAATACGGTCAAAATCAACCGGGAGAATGCGAAGGCCAGTGAGGAGGATCTCATCACCACGAAGCAGGCAGTCGTACTGAACGTCAAACAAGCCTACTTCGGCGTCCTCCAGACTTTGCGCCTTATCAAGGTGGCTGAGGAGACGGTCAACCAGATGAAACAACATTTAGAACAGGCGCGGGGATTCTACCAGGCGGGAACCCGCCCGAAGATTGACGTCACCAAGGCCGAGGTAGATTTGGCTAACGCCGAGCTTGGCCTGATTCGAACGAAGAATAATTACCAGGTGGCCCGCGTCACCCTGAACAACGCCCTGGGCTTGCGAGAGGACCTGACTTTTGTGATCGAGGACATTCTGGATTTCAAACCGATGGAAATTAACCTGGAAGAAATCCTCAAGTCTTCCTATGCCCAACGCCCCGAGCTTCTACAGTTAAAGGCCAGACAGCGAAGCCAGGAAGCCAACATCAAGCTCGCCCAGTCCAGCTATTATCCAATCCTCTCCGGCAACGCCAGTTACCTCAACCGGGGTGACCATGTTGATAATCTCTACTGGGATTTGTCTGTGGGTGCCACTCTGAGTATTCCCCTCTTTAGCGGCTTCTCTTCGCCCAATCAGGTAGCCGAAGCCAAGGCTAATCTGAGGAATCTCCAGGCCCAGGAGGAGAACTTGAAACTGAACATCCGCCTGGAGGCCGAACAGGCCTTCCTTGGCCTCAAGGAGGCAGATGAACGGATCCGGGTGGCGGAAAAGGCCGTGGCTCAAGCTAAGGAAAATTTTGATCTGGCCACCGGCCGTTACCAAGTGGGTGTAGGCCAACCCTTGGAGGTGACCGATGCAGAGGTTCTTCTGGCCAATGCCAGGGCCAACCATATTCAGGCGCTCTACGATTACAAGGTGGCGGAGGCCAGGATTGAAAAAGCCATGGGTAAGGTCCGATAAATACGGTGAAGGGTGAAGAATTAAAATATAGGGAAAGAGGACTTATGATTAAAGTCAAGAAAACAATCGTCGTCCTCGCCGTCCTGGCCATTGCCGCTCTAAGCGCCTTTCGGGTTGCCCAGGTTATCTCCGGAAGAAAGAACGAGGAGCCGAAGCGGCAGGCCATGGGTCAAGTGCCCTTAGTGGAGGTTGCTCCTGTAACTCAGGGCTTAATTGAGGAAAAAATCTTCCGCACCGGTGACATCGTACCCGATGCCCAGGTAACTATCTACTCTAAAGTCCAGGGATGGGTAGAAAAAATCAATGTCCGGGAAGGGGATCGGGTGAAGGCTGGACAGGTGTTGATTACCCTGGATTCGCGGGAGGCCCAGGCTGCCGTGGCCCAAGCCGAGGCAAGCCTCGAAGCAGCCAGAGCCCGGCTGAAGCAGGTGAAGGCAACCTCGGAAGAGGTCGTACAATCTCAGGTACACCATGCGAAGGCCAACTTGGACCTGGCGGAGGCAGAATTGAACCGCGCCCGGGAACTTTATGAGAAAAATTTCATCGCCCGGCAGCAACTTGACGAAGCCCACACCAAATATAATGTTGCCAAAGCAGCTTATGATCTGGCCCTCAACAGCATCCGGCAGAAGACTTGGGAGAACGACATCGCTCTGGCAGAAGCCCAGGTGCGGCAGGCCAAAGCTACGCTGGATCTAACCCAGGCTCAGCTCGCTAACCTGATCATCCCTTCGCCCATGGACGGGGGAGTGACCAAACGCTTTGTGGACCCGGGGACGATGGTCAAAGACACCACAGCCATTTTGACGCTGATGGACTTACATGAAGTAAAGATGGTGGTCAATGTCATCGAGAAAGAATTCGTCCGCCTGCAAAAAGGCCAACCCGTGAAAGTAACTGTCACGGCTTTTCCCGATCGTATCTTCCAGGGACGCATCGCGGTCATCACTCCCGCCCTGGAGCCGCAATCGCGTACCGCCGAAATCCAAATTTCTATTCCCAATCCCGGGTATATTTTGAACCCCGGAATGTTCGGGCGGGCGGAGATCCTTCTGCGCTCAAATCCCCAGGCCATCCTTGTCCCAATCCAGGCTATAATTACAGAAGGAGACAAGGATTTTGTATTCCTTCTTAAAGATGGCAAAGCCTATCGCCGAATTGTCCAGAAGGGTTTAGTCAAAGACACCCATGTGGAGATCACCGGGGGTCTAAATCTCGGAGAGCAAGTGATCACGGCCGGCCATGTCTTCCTGAAAGATGGAATGCCGGTGCGCTTGATGGACAAATCTGAAAAAAAACCGATGGAGTGAGGATTGGAGCTATGAATCTTGCCAAATTCGCCTTACGAAACCCGATCACCATCCTGATGGCCGTCCTGGGGGCTATCCTTTTGGGAATCGTCGCTTTCACTAAATTACCCGTGGATATGTTCCCAGACATCACCTTCCCCTCCATCACCGTGGCTACTTTTTACCCGGGAGCGAACCCTCAGGACATGGAGCGAATGGTTACCTATCCCGTGGAAAAAGCCGTCTCCACCGTGAACGGCGTAAAATATGTGGCTTCCATCTCCCGGCAGGGAGCTTCCCTGGTTACAATTCACTTCAACTGGGGGACAAACCTCGATAGCGCCCAGTCGGATGTGCTCCAGGCAGTCAATCTGATCCACGGTGACCTACCCAGGGATGTCCAATACCCCATCATCCGTAAATTTGATATTTCCCAGATCTCGGTCGTTTTTATCTCGCTCATGGGGGGAGGACTCAACGAGGGTCAGCTCTATGACCTGGCTTACAACGTCGTCGAGCCAGAGCTGGAACACGTACCGAACGTCGCCTCGGCTCGTGTCGTAGGGGGAAAAATCCGGGAGATCTGCATTCGCTTCGACCGCCATCGACTCGAGGCCTTTAACCTTTCCGCCGATGCCGTTATCCAAGCTGTCCAGCAGGCCAACCTGATTATTCCTTCGGGGGACATCAAGGCCGGCCCTTATGACTATCGCCTTTTCACTGAAACCCAGTTCAGCCTGGTTCAGCCCATCGAGAATATCATCGTCGCTAACGTGCTCAGGCGGCCGGTCTACATCCGCGACATCGGCGAAGTAAAGGATGATTTCCAGGATCAGACTAACATCATCCGGGTCAACGGCCAGCCGGCCGTGGCTTTGGCCGTGCAGAAGACGTCGGGTACGAACACCATCCAGGTAGTGGACGACATTCGCAAGGTCCTGCCGAAGATTCAGAAGATGCTTCCACCAGGCGTGGCCATGTTGGAGCTTTTCGACCAATCTACCTACATCCGGAACTCTATCAAGACCCTGCAGCACGAGGCCGCTATGGGGGCAGGCTTAGCCGTGCTGGTCATCCTTGTCTTTCTCCGCAACATTCGCAGCACGATGATTGTTTCCCTTTCCATCCCGATTTCCATTGTCTGCGCTTTTATCCTCCTTTATTTCAACAATCTCAGCTTGAATATCTTCACATTGGGCGGGCTGGCCTTGGGGGTTGGCCGCCTGGTGGACGACGCCATTGTGGTGCTGGAAAACATATACCGCCATCGGAACGCTGGCAAGTCCCCTTACGAAGCCTCCATTCAAGGCTCGGGCGAAGTCGGCCTCGCCGTCCTGGCCTCCAC
>JACRCA010000408.1 GCA_016234425.1 Deltaproteobacteria bacterium
ATGGAAAAATCAAAAATGCCTTTCACCGCAGCGCCCGCCGAGAGTCGGTGCCCTCTTCGTTCTCTGTGGTTAAATATTTTTTAGGTTGGCTGTTGAAAGAGCAGGCGATCCACCATATCGCACAGGACATGGCCAATGGTAATGTGGACCTCCTGGATTCTTGGAACGCTTTGGGAATCCACCACCAGGGCAAGGTCTGCTAACTTCGCCAACTCGCCTCCGTCCTTCCCCGTCAGCCCTATGGTCTTCAATCCCATCTTCTTGGCCACTTTAATAGCTTTAAGCACATTGGCGGCTGCCCCGCTGGTGGATATGCCGATGGCCACGTCCCCCCCTCTTCCCAGGGCTTTGACCTGCTTGGCGAAAGAATCGGCATATCCATAATCGTTGCTGATGCTCGTGAGGATAGAAGTATCGGTGGTTAGGGCAATAGCTGGCAAGGGGGGCCGTTCGATGATAAAACGGTTGACAAATTCCGCGGCGATGTGCTGAGCGTCCGCTGCGCTACCCCCGTTGCCGAAGAGCAGAACTTTATTGCCAGCCTTAAAAGCTTCCACGAGGATCTTTACAGCCTCACCTAAAGCCTCCGCATTTTGCCGGATAAAGCGCACTTTTATGCTGGCGCTTTCCTGGAAGACTTGGATGATCTCCTCTTTCATTCATAATCTCCCTTTACCCGCATGTCCAACTTAGAATTCCAAATATCGGGGTTTCAGTTCGGAGTTTGGAGTTAATTATTTTGAACGGCTTAATAAAATAGTCATTGCGAGGAGCGCAGCGACGTGGCAATCTCATGAGATTGCTTCACTTCGTTCGCAATGACATCTCATTTAACGTCAACTTATTTCTGCCGTTCACTATAGTTCGGAGATTTTCCTGCTTCTGACTCCGAACTCTGAACTCCGAACTTAAACATCCGAAACTCGCAACTTCTTTAATTTTTAATGATCTCGTTGACCTTTTCTTGCATCCGCCGCATGGTTTTTTCATCGAAAGGCGCTACCTTCTTCAGGCCTTCATCCATCGCCCCGCGAGGGTTGAAGTTCTGGAGGGTATAGCGCCTGGCCCCCCGAATGCGCCGGGCCAAGGCATAGACTTCTTCTTCCTCGATCAGCGTGGGAACGAGGGTGGTGCGAAATTCATAGTCCACCTTCCCATCGAGGAGAAGCTGGATGCTCGATTGAATCTGGGCCAGCCCCTCTTCCTCCAGGGGTACTCCGGCGATGGCGGCATAGCGGTCAGCCTGCAAAGGGCCTTTCAGGTCCATGGCTACATAATCAAGCAGTCTTCCATCGATAAGGCTCTTTAGAACTCGGGGACGCGCGCCATTCGTGTCCAGCTTGATGCCCAGAGAAACACCCGCAGGAGTGAGTCCCTCAGCAGATTTAAGGTCTTGGATTAAAGAAAGAAGCCAGGGATGCACAGTGGGTTCTCCTCCGGTCAAACAAACTCCATCGATCCATCCCCTGTGCTTTTGCAAACTCTTTATGATCTCCCCCAAAGGGATGTCTGGGTACTTCTCCGGCAGGAAAACTAATTCATGATTATGGCAGTACAGACAACGAAAATTGCAAGAGGGCAGGAAGAGGACGGCGACCACCTTTCCCGGCCAATCGGAGAAAGAGGTCTCGATAAATCCTTTGATGCGATAATTCATCTGCAGGTATCAGCTGTCCGCAATCAGCCATCATTCTAACAGATCACCGCTGATCGCTTATTGCGGTCAGGAAATTCGTGATGCGGATGGCCCCGGTTAGGGAAGTATTGTCATCTAAAACCAATATGGGCAATTGGGTTGCTGCTACGCTAACCAGCTCATGCCAGGCCAGGTGGGCTAAAGAATCTGGGTTATCTGGACTCAATATCTCTTCCCGTACACCTAACTTCTTCAAGTCCACGCTCTTCTTTACGTACTGGCACTTCGCACAGCCTTCCTTGGTAAAGAGTGTCAATCTAATAACCCCCTTTTTGAGTTCGGAGTTCGGAGTTCGGAGTAAGAAAGAGTTCTTTCAAGGACCAGTAGTTCTCCTAACTAACACAAACGTAATTAATTTCTTTACATGTCATTGCGAGCCCGCAGGGCGTGGCAATCTCGTTTTTGTTGGGATTGCTTCGTCGCTCTGCTCCTCGCAATGACAACCTATTTAATGCGTTTGTATTATTTACTCCGAACTGAAATACGCCTGGTTGCGAAAGCGGTCCTTGAGTTCTCCCAATTTTCCTTTGTTCCAGCTCGAGATCTTCGTAAAATAACCGGTGATCCTCGTAATGCCCTCAATCTGCCGCGAACCGCAGTAAGAACACTTGTCGCTCAAGCCTCGGGCGGTCCTCCCACAGGCGGTGCAGGCCGTGAATTCTGGCGAAAAAGCAATCTGGTCATTCTGGGAATTGCGGAAAACTTTGATCACAAAATTGGCCAAAGATTCTTGGGAAGGCCGCGCCTCCCCCAGCCAGAGGTGGCTCAGCGCTCCGGCCTCGATCAGAGGATGGAAGAGGCCTTCTTTGCGTACCCTTTCGATCGGATTTAATACCGAGCCCACGTTCATGTAAGTGGAGTTGCTGTAATAGACTTCACCCCGGGAAATGTCGCCTTTGACGATGTATCCTGAGCGGGGGGAAAAATCTCGCAGGTCCAGCTTGGCAAACCGGTAGGCTGTGCTCTCGGCCGGGGTCTGTTCCAGAACAAAACGCATATTATATTTCTGGCTCATCTCGTCCGCCAGAAGCTTCATGTAGGCAATGACCTTCAGGCCAAACCTTAAGGCTTCTTCGGATTCATGCATCTGTTTTCCCAGATGCACCTGAACCATCTCATTCAGGCCAACCATCCCGATCAGATTCGTCACCCGGTGCATGCGCAGGTAGGGCAGGCCATCCTTGTTCATGGTCAAAAGGGCCAGCGGGCCATTATCCCCCAAAGCCAGCAAACGTTCTAAGAAATTCTTCTTCTCCAGATGGGCCCGTACGGCCTTGGTAAAGACATTTAAAATTTTGGCAAAAAGCTTGGTGTCATCTCCGGCACACTGATAGGCAATGCGGGGAAGGTTGAGGGTGACGTTCTGCAGGGCACAGTAACGCATGCGCCAGGGATATTTGGCGTCCTCCAAGTCAGATTGCTCCAGTTTAAAGGAAAGCCGGCAGCATTCAGAGACCTTCGCCGTGTTCCCGCGGTCGAAAACGAAATAGGTGTTCCCTTTCTCCGCAGCTACATTGCAGATGTGCTGCAAGAAATCCATGTGGCCAGGGGTCTGGAAGAACTTCTCCGTGATGTGGACCAGAGGCTTGGGGAAGAAAAAGGGCCGACCCACACCATCCCCCTCCCGATATACATCGAAGAGCGCCCAAACAAACCGCTGAGCCTCGCTGGCGTATTCGGCATAGGTCTTTCCAGTGAACTCTCCTCCCGGCCCGATGGCCATCACATTTTCGAAGTGCTTGGG
This sequence comes from Deltaproteobacteria bacterium, assembly GCA_016234425.1. Classification (GTDB taxonomy): domain Bacteria; phylum Desulfobacterota; class SM23-61; order SM23-61; family SM23-61; genus JACRCA01. The sequence continues at coordinate 3,441 of JACRCA010000408.1, forward strand.
AACTTCCCAGTAGAGGTTGATGTCGGTGAAGATGGCTTGCCCGCCCCTGGCCACGGCCTGCTGGGAGAACTCGTAGACCAGCATCTGGGCCAGCTGGTGAACTTCGCGATCGCTCAGTCCTTCAAGATAAGGGGCGAAGAAAAGGTTCACGGCATCCCAACCGATTGCTCCCGCGAAGTTGCTCTGGAGGGCAGCGGCAAATTTGACCATGTGAGCCAAGAGCACCTCGGAATGCTTGGCGGGCTTGGCCATGGAAAGAGAGTTGGGCAGGTTGAGACCGAACTTCTTAATGTATTCTAACGACTGCCCTGAGCAGTAAGGACGGTCGATGAATCCCAGGTCATGGAGGTGCAGGTCTCCCCGCATGTGGGCATCGCCTATCTCCTGGGAGAAGACGCTGAGCAGAGCGTATTCTTTTTTGATCCGCTCTGCCAGGGTGAGATTCGTAGCCTCAGGCCCGTGAGGAACGTTGGCGTTCTCCCGGTTCGGGTGAAGGATGAGTTGATCGACGTCATACAGGGGAACTCCCAGACGGGTGTGCATCCTCCGGGCTTCCTCCAGCCCATGCTCGATGAGCTTGGCGTCTACCAATTCCCGGACCAAGGGTGCGGTAACGAGGGAGATCTTGGAAGTGATGATCTGCTCCTCTACCTCCCGGCTTATCCGCTCGGCTGTGTCCCTATCGATGGTCGTTTCTCGAAGTAAGGCATCCACGATCCGTTGTCGGTCCCAGTCGGAAAGGGTCTCACTGGACGTACGGACGAATAAGGCCATATCTGTGGTCTCATTTTCTGGATTCTTGGAGAGGGGCCAGGGGGTAGAATTACCTTGAAGTGCCTGAGGGTCAGCTGATCCCATGCACCGACCTCCTTAAAATATAGCTTATTTTGTATAGAGAGAATAATTAACCACTATATATAGTGTTTGTCAAGAGAAAAATGGAGATTTGGGTGAAAAAATTTTTTCCTTTTGAGAACGAGACCTTGGAAAAGGGGAAGGCCGATAAGGGGGAAGGTAAAGGCCTTTTTTACAGGAGACCTTCGGCAATTTTCACCGTAAGGTCCCCCAGCATATTTGTATAACTTCCCAGCTCGTTATCATACCATCCATAAACCACAGCTTGGGTCACAGGTATCTCGGCCACGCAAGGACCTTCTTTCCTTAAGGCCCCCTCGGGTAATCCTGAAATCTTAGACAGGTCGATACAAATATGGGCCGTTCGCGTATGCGTCTCTTCGCCTTCGATCACCGCCGCAGCATAAGGGGTCCCGATGATGTCCGAAGAGACATTCTGACGGTTGCTGTAAAGCAGGTATTTGCTCATATACGTTTCAGCCGCTTTCCGATAAATTTGGTTGATCCTTTCTCGGTTGATCGGATGCTCCAGGCTCTCGTCTTGAATGTTCATGACCAGGACAATCAGGGATCCAGTGCTTATGGGGATGCGCACCGATTCCGCGATAAATCCAATCCGTTTCATCTCGGGTATTACCAGCGCCAGGGCCTGGGCTGCTCCTGTGGAAGTAAGGATGATGTTGTTCATGATGGACCGGTTCTTCCTGAGGTCCTTTGATTTGGGGTCGGGGAGGCGATCCAGCACTTCCTGGGAGCCGGTGGCGGCATGGACAGTCACCATCGAGGCGCTGAGGATTCTATCGGCACCGAAATAATCCAGTAAAGGTTTGACCATAAAAGCCAAACAGGTGGTGGTGCAGGAGGCAGCGGAAATCATCCGGTGCTGGTTGGAATGGTAGTGGTCATCATTGATCCCGATCACCATGGTCACGGCATTCGCGGGCATAGAAAGGGCTTTGTCTTTGATCTTAAAAGGAGCCGTAACGATCACTTTTTGGCCTCCAGCTTGCAGGTGACCCTGAATCGCGCCCCCTTTTTGATCGGGTGGAGCGGTAGGGTCCAGAAACTCTCCTGTGGCATCCACCACCAAAGAAACTCCCAGGCTTCTCCAGGGAAGGTCTTTGGGGTTGCGATCCTTACGCAGGATGGTCACGGGAATCCCACTGACCTTAAATGTTCCATGCTCCTCGTTGAAATTTTCTATGACCCGGCCCGCTTTGTGGCCGTAAAGGTACTGTCCCAAATATCCGTAAGTGCTATCCCGTTCAATGTAGCTGGCAATATCTTCCAGGCCCCCTCCCGCTTCCCGGCCAATGTTGACGACCAGCTCTGAGAAATAGCCTCTGGCCACGTGGTGCCAAACAGAGAGTTTTCCGATCCGGCCGAGTCCGTTGATCCCCAACTTCAGGGGGCTACTTTCTCCTCGACTCAATTTAGCTCCTTCAGCCGTGAAGTGATGGGGCATGTTAACACATCCTGATATATGAACTTCTTTGGGGCGCCGATGATTAAGATTTGATGGTCTCGTAAAAAGTATTATTCCCCCTCCCCTGGCGGGTGGGGACAATGGGGAGGGGGACCACGAACCGGCTGAAATACCTTTATTATTCACCCTCACCCCAGCCCTCTCCCGTCAAGGGAGAGGGGGTATCGTATATCATGCTCCTCTCCACCTTAATCGGCTCATTTCTCCTTCTTGTTCATACAATCAGTGATTTTGACCTCTATATACCGG
>JACRCA010000043.1 GCA_016234425.1 Deltaproteobacteria bacterium
CCCTTGCAGCTGCCAATCTCCTCGTAGGAAATCCGGAAGGGGCGGCTGGACTGGAAATGACGCTCCTCGGTCCTACAATAAAATTTCACCAGGAAACCATCTTCGCCATTGCCGGAGCGGATCTGGGCCCCAAGCTCGATGGGGAAAAAATTCAGAACTGGACCTGCCATCATGCTCCGGTTGGTTCCACTTTGAGTTTCGCAGGAAGAAAGAGCGAAGTTCGATCCTACCTGGCGGTCTCTGGCGGAATTGACGTTCCCCCAGTTATGGGGTCCAGGTCTACCTACCTCATCGCTCATTTCGGAGGCCTGGAGGGACGGACTTTAAAATCACAGGACCGCCTTCTCATCCCAAGTCTATCTCCAGAGGCAAAAAAATTTATCGGAAAATTTCTGCCGGAAAAATTCCGCCCTCCCTACGCCAAAAATCCCACGCTGCGAGTGGTCCTCGGTCCTTTTGCAGACTTCTTCACTGAAGAGGGGATAAGGGCCTTTTTTTCTACGGAGTACATGATCACGCCAAACTCTGACCGCATGGGTTACCGCCTGCAGGGGGAGCCCATAAAGCGTCAGAAGCCAAGCGAGCTGATCAGCTGCGGTCTGGCGAATGGTACGATTCAGGTTCCCCCCAATGGCCAGCCCATCATTCTTTTGGCCGACCGGCAGACCATCGGTGGCTACCCGATCATTGCTACCGTGATCCAGGCCGACCTGCCTTTGGTCGCCCAGTGCCTCCCTGGTGATAAATTGAGATTCTCGGCTGTTTCGATGGAGGAGGCCCGTGCAGCCTACTTGAAGCTCTGGGGCAACTTAAAAACATTTTTCACCGCGGAGAGCGCAGAGGCCGCGCTCTCCGCGTGCTCTGCGGTGAAATTTTTTTCTCTTTTATAGGAGGACTTATGAAACAGTACTATGCTCTTTCGGCCATCGGCAAAGACCGGCCCGGTATCGTGGCTGACATTGCCGGTTTGATTTACGAATGCGGGGGGAACTTAGAAGACTCCAGTATGACCATCCTGGGAAACCAATTCGCTCTCCTCATCCTTCTGTCGGGGGCTGGAGAAGAGTTTCCATATCGTCTTTCGACCGGATGCAAAAGGTTAGAGTGGGAGAAACGACTCTCCATTTTCCTCACGCCCGTAGAGGAAGAGGAAGGCCTGGTTGGGCCCAAAGAGATCACAGAGGTTTATGAACTTTCCACCACCGGTCTGGACCGCATGGGCATTGTCTACCATGTTTCCCGGCTACTTGCAGATCACAGAATAAACATTATCGACATGCACACCAAAATTACCCCTTCTCCCGAAAGCGGTACCCCGATCTTCACCATGAAGATTCTTCTGCAAGTCCCGGTGGAAGTCTCTCCCTCAGACCTGCTGGAGAAACTCAATCGCCTGGGAGAAAAGCTTGCCGTTGACATTTCCCTGAAAAAGGGAGGAGGATGATTTCTCTTATCTTACTCTCCTGGCTTCGCCCGCCCAGTATTTTTCCCGAAACTCCCGATTGACGACTTTTCCATAAGGGTTCTTGGGTTGGCGGGAATAAAAAAAATTTATCCAACCCATAATTTGGCAACAGATCCTAATCCTTAATTCCTGCCAGATATTTCGCGACCTCCTTCTTTGATTCCAGGTCATATGTTGACCTGATGCCTATTTTCTCCATCACGGGGGATCCACCTCCATGGATTCCAGCATGCTGAGCCCAACCACAGCTGGCTGAGCATGTAAAATCCGAAATAAAACGATAAAGCCGATGGAGTTTCTCTGGAGAGACCTCCGGATTTCGTCTAATGTACTTTTCCAAATAGGGGCGGGTCTCCGGATTAAGCCAATCTTCCTCCGGGGGAAGGGTAGAAGGAAGCCCGCCAGCAATGGATACCAAAATTTCGTATTCATGGTAAACATTAATACCAGCCAAGTATCTGCCGGTATTTGAATAAAGAAATTTAGGCCGGAAGATTCCCGAAGATGTTTTTTCTGCCCTGGCCGCTGCCGCAATCCCCGAAGCATAAACCAGCTCACCGATGATCATCAGTTCGGTCAACTCATCCTGGATATGGGGCGCATTACCTACACCATTGTATTCAGCCACCAGGGCTGTTGCCCCCATGATGATATCCGTAAGAGCTGGCTTACAGCCGCAATAAGAATGGCGATGAAAGCCGGCAAATGTGAGGGCCATTGAACCAGCAAATTCCCATTCTCCACACATGAAAACCCTTTCCCAGGGAACGAATACGTCATCAAAAACCAAAAAAGATTCGGCCACGCCATAATCATTATAGGGCGCCTGAAGATTTATGCGGGGCCGGGCGCTGGTGATCCGGGAAATCAGCTTGATGCCCTCCGTATCTGCTGGGATGGCAAAAGAGACAGCCCAATCGCTTTCCTTTTCCGTAAGGGCGCGCGTGGGAATAACCAAATGTTCATCCACATAGGGTCCCATGGTAATATGATTTTTCGCTCCTCTTACAACGATCCCTTTCTTATCTTTCTTGACGACGCGGAGGTAAAGATCAGGATCTTTTTGTTGATGGGGCCTCGCCTTCCGGTCACCTTTGGCGTCTGTCTGGGATGTGCTTCCCACGAGATCGTTGGCCTGGTAGTATCTCAGGAACTCCAGAAAATGATCATGGTATTTTGTGCCTTTGGCATCGTCAATCTCCTTGGTGACGACGCCGATGGCGTTGAGGGTATCTGTGGCCATACAGCGCTGAATGCATCCCCCCACCTTATGGCATAGCGTCCTCTTCATTTCCTGTTGTTTATAGAGATCCTCGATGCTGAAATTTAGGGAGGCAAACCGGTTTATGGGCTCACCCGTGAGATGAGATTTGGTTATCAGAAGATCCTTATAGGCAGGATCTTGGGCCAAATCAAAGGTAAGCCTGAGTACATTGATAGGCTTCTCCAGCATTGGGTCATCTCTCCTGATCTGCTTCCCGGAGGCGTATACATTTGGTTTCATATTTTTCAATCGTGCAAAATATTCATTTGAGGTCTTTAAGGCCATCTCTTTTCTCCTTCCATCTTAATCAAATTCTCCATGAATGGTCTATCCCCAGCGAACCATGAAAATTTAGACTAATTCTCCTCCCCCTTTGATGGGGGAGGGCTTGCCCTGTGCAGTAAGTTCCTTTACTCCACAGGGTAAAAGTGGGGGTGAATGGGCCTTTCCCCCTCCCCTTCATCCCCTGAAGGTGTGAAAAAATTATGCTAACGCCAAGTTGCAGAACCTGGCGTAACATCAGATGGCCTTCGCAGGTCCGGGAGCCGGAGGCGCTTCGCTTGGCACC
>JACRCA010000412.1 GCA_016234425.1 Deltaproteobacteria bacterium
GGTTCATGGAAAGGATGGTCCGCTGGCTAACCAGGGACCCCAGCGTGAATCCGGCTCAGATTCACCTGCCTGAAGAAGCCAGGCAAATCGGGCAGGAGATGGAGGTCAGGATCAGCGTACAGGAGAACCCTGCAAACCCGAAAGGTGCGGTTTCATTTTCAGTCTTGAACCCTGAAGGCGTTAAGATAGAATCCTCGCTCCGGCCTGGGGGAAAACCAGGGGAGTATATTGGCTCATTTTTACCCGATAAAGAGGGAACATATAAGTTGAAAGTAGAGACTTTAGTGGGTAATCTTGAGGAGTCGCTGATCATTGCCGTCCCCGGTGAAGACCTGGACGGCGCTCCTGATTTTGAGCGGCTAAAATGGATTGCAGCCTCTACGGGTGGAAAGCTTCTCTCCAAGGGGGATGACCTTCTAAAGGAGATAGCAGCTTTGGCCGAGAAAAAGCAGAATCGTTTCCTGGAAGAGAAGCTTCTCCCTCTATGGGGCATGCCTTATTCTCTCCTTATCATTCTTGCCCTGCTTGCGCCGGAATGGTACTTTCGGAGGAGATGGGGGTTGATTTAAAGGAGTATTGGCTCTGTGGTGAAATGTTTATCCTGGAGGTGTAAAATGAAAAAAGGTTCACTTCTTCTATTGATCGTCTTTCATCTTTGGGCCTGGCTGGCTCTCTCGGTTTATTCGGGCCTGGCGGCCTGTCGCAATCCCAATGTGGCTGGGGATGAACCTTTTATAGGATCGGTGGCTGGTTCGGGGCCGATAGAGATCAAATGGTTTGGCCACTCCTTCTTCCAGATCACCTCCAGCGGAGGGACTCGGATCATAACTGACCCCTTCGGGGCGATGGGTTTCCCCATGCCCGAAGTATGGCCCCACGTGGTCACAGTAGGGAGAGAGCACGGAAATCATAACAACGTGGCTCTGGCCAGAGGAAATCCCCTTGTCCTACGGGGTCTCAAGGAAGGCGCGCAGGACTGGAATAATATTAACCTCACCTTCCGAGATGTCCTTATATACAATGTTCCCGTCCACCAGAGAGGAGTACCGAATTATGCGAGCCTTAAAGGGTCAGGTTTTGTCTTTGAAATGGATGGGCTCTGCATCTTCCACTCCGGGGATGTCAGTGAACCCTTCAACGAAGATCAGCTCCAGCTGATAGGTCACGTGGATGTACTCCTTCAGGTCATCGGGGGAGTTTACACCATAGGGCCGGAGGGAGCCAAAAAGGTGATCGAACAGCTCAAACCTAAGGTTGTGATTCCCATGCATTACTGGTATCAGCAGGGGGTTTTGGAGAGGTTTATTGATGGTCCTTACCAAACCCATTTCCTTAACACCAATACTTTGACCATCAACAAGGATTCCCTCCCCTCCTCCACGGAGATCTTCATCCTAAAGGTTCTAAGGGAGGGGGATCTATAAAACTGGGCCAAATTTTTCCGCCCTCCGGCCCTAGTTTATTGGCGTCCTATAGCCGGCGCTCCCTGTCCTCCTTCTCGGGGCACTAAAATCCATATTTCCTTCCTGACCGGATACCAGACGAGACGCCTGAGCCATTAGAAACGTCACAAGAGCCAAAGAAAAGAGGGTTATAGGCAAAAGCCCATAACCCTCCAAATTTTCTCTGGTAGGCGGTGAGGGGATTGAACCCCCGACCTCCGGTATGTGAGACCGGCGCTCTAACCATCTGAGCTAACCGCCCACTAAAAAATGCCTAAAATGCCCAAATTGCGCTTAAGTGCCTAAAATATACGAAATGCCCTAAAATACCTAAAGTGCCTAAAATTTAAAAAGATCCAAATATAAAACAGCATACAAAAAATAAATGAAGAAGTCCAGCCTTTTTCTAACTTTAAAATCTTATACCATAAAGCCCGCGGCTTGTAAATTCCCAGAACATTCCCCTTGAATTTTACCCCTCCTCTGATAGAATAGGCTGGCTTCAAGCAAAGCCGGAGAATATGCCTCGCATGATCGCTCATAGCCAGAACCGTTCATGACGCCGAAAAGTCCAAAATTTTTCCATTCTCTGCGAGCTTTTCTTTTCGTCCTGAAACGAGAAAAATTCTTTTACATCCTTGGCATCACCCTGGTAATCCTTCTGGGGGGAGCGACCTCTCTATACCTTTTGGAACATCGAGTGAATAGGGCGGTCGACAGTCTTGGCGATGCCATCTATTGGGCGATCATTTCCATGACCACTACTGGCTACGGCGACATCACCCCATCCACTCCGGCAGGACGGGTTATTGCCGCGATGGTTGTTGTTTCAGGCCTGCTGTTACTTTCTCTGGTCACGGCCACAGTAGCTTCCGTGTTTGTAGAGAAAAAAATCAGAGAGGGGAAAGGATTGGAGACCGTAAAATTCAGGGATCACGTAGTGCTCTGCGGCTGGAACAACCATGCCGAGGAGGTCATTGAGGGTCTTCTTCGGTCCATGCCAGTAAAAAAGCTCTCGCTGGTCCTGGTCAATGAGCTTTCCGAGGAAGAAGTGGAAACATTGAAATACAAATACCAACCCCATGATTTCAAGTTTCTCCGGGGAGACTTTGCCCACGAAGATGTTTTGGCCCGGGCGAACATCGCCCAGGCCCGCTCGGCCATCATCCTGGCGGATACCTCAGGTCAGCATTCCCTGGAAAAAGCCGATGAGCGGACCATCATCGGCACTTTAGCCATCAAATCGTTGGCCCCGGAGGTGGAGACCTGCGCTGAACTTCTCAACCCGGAGAACAGACAACACCTGAGGCGGGCGAGTGTGGATGAAATTGTCGTGCGGGGAGAACACATCGGAAACCTTATTGCTAGCGCCACCGCTTCCCCTGGATTGCCCCGCGTTATCTTTAGCCTTCTCTCTCCGGAAGAGGAGAACAATCTGTGGAAGGTGGAGATCCCATCCCGCTTCATCGGGAAGACTGTGGCTGACCTTTCAGCGTATTTTAAGAAGGAACACAAGGCCCTGCTCATCGCTCTGCTTAGGGAGCGTAAAGGGCTGGCTCTGGAAAGCATTCTCACGGACGACTACTCAGCCATCGATCAGTTCATCAAACGGAAGTTCGAGGAGGCGGAAAAAGATTATTTGGGCAAGAAGGATCGCATCGTCGTCACCCTCAATCCCGCGGACGACGTCATTCTTGCGGAAGATGACTCGGCCGTTGTCATTGCCCGAAAGCGACCCTGACAGGGGGAAGCGAATGGAAAAAGAGAAATTGCTGAAAGCGATCCCCATCCTGCAAGATCTCGATGAAGAAGAGCTTGGCAAGCTCCTGGAGATTGCCCGCCCGGTGCAGTTTCTCCGGGGGAAAGTCATCCTCAAGGAAGGGGAGGTTGGGGATACCATGTACATCATCGAGGAAGGGATGGTGGAAGTCTCCAAAACTCTGGTCATGAAGATGGGACGGGATGACTACCAGGATCGAGACAAGATCCTCACCAAGCTCTCGGCTGATGACCACGCCATCTTCGGAGAGGTCGCTCTCTTCGAGAAGGGGAAGCGAACGGCCACGGTTGTGGCCCTGACTGATTGCGTACTGCTGGAGATTTCCCGGCCCAACTTTCTTAAATTGGCCGAAGAAAATCCCTGGATTGGGTACAAGATCACCCGCAACGTTGCTCAGCTTCTTTGCTCGCGCTTACGCAAGGCTGATGAGGACACGATTAAACTGACCACAGCCCTGTCCATAGCGTTGGGCAGATAACGTTTCGAATGCGGAGTGCGGAATTATAAAAGGAGATGGGGAGATGGGGAGATAGGGGGATAGGGAGGAAAAATTCGGAATGGGGATGGCAAATTGAATGAGCAGGTTTTGGTCGCTAATTTTAGGCAGTGCGAACTTTAGGCATTTTAGGCACTCTAAAAGGGAGATTGATTTATGAAAATGGAAGTAAGTCTGCAGCAAGGGTTCCTGTTTAAGGCCACCTGCGCCAGCCATGAAGTCATGACCGATCAACCCGAGAAGGAAGGGGGAACGGATCGGGCGATGACCCCGGCTGAGCTTTTTATTGCTTCCCTGGGAACTTGTATCGGAGTGTATGCCGTGAGGTTTTGTAAGCGGCATAACCTGCGGACGGAGGGGTTGAAGGTTTCCTTGGATTGGACTGTGGTCAAGGATCCCTGGCGCATCGGCTCGATTAAGGCCGAGATCTACTACCCTCACAATATACCGGAAACAGAGAAAAAGGGGCTCCTACGCATGGCTGAAGCTTGCTTTGTCCACGAAACAATCCTCCATAAGCCAGAGATCGTCATGGAGATGAAATAAAAACCCTTTTCACCACAGAGGACACAGAGGCCAATTCTCTGTGCTCTCGGTGAGCTCTGTGGCGATGAAATAAAGGGGGGGCGATTGAACCACCTAATCGATGTGGCCAAAGGGGATGTACCGGCTGATCTTCTGCTGAAAGATGCTCAGGTAATGAATGTCTTCAGCGGCGAGGTCTACGTAGCCAACGTGGCCATTGCTGGTGAATGGATTGCCGGCCTGGGGAAGGAATATAGCCAAGGAAGAGAGACTTTAGACCTGGGAGGCCTCTTCCTCCTTCCGGGTTTAATCAACGGCCACTTTCACCTGGAAAGCTCCCTTTTGACGCCTGCAGAATACGCCCGTTTAGCTCTCCCCCACGGGACTACTACCGTTGTTCTCGACCCTCATGAAATCGCCAACGTTCTCGGCCTGCCAGGCATCCAAGCTCTCATCGATTCCTGCAAAGCTCTCCCCATGGACTTTTTCTTCATGGCCCCTTCCTGTGTTCCAGCTACACCCCTGGAAACAGCTGGGGCAGTCCTCTCTTTAAAAGACATCGAAAAGCTCCTCGGAAATAAGCGCGTGATTGGTCTGGCCGAGATGATGAACTTTCCCGGCGTGCTGCGAAAAGATCCCGAAGTTCTGGAAAAAATTCAAGCGGCCCGAAAAAAGGGGAAAGCGATCGATGGCCATGCTCCGCTTGTCTCCGGAAAGAACTTGAATGCTTACGTGGCTTCGGGGAATGAATCTGATCATGAATGCACAAGAAAGGAGGAGGCCGAAGAGAAACTTCGACTAGGAATGTGGTTGATGATCCGCCAGGGATCAGCCGCTAAGAACCTTAAGGATTTACTCCCGGCAGTAACATCCCACAGCAAACATCGCTGCCTTTTCGTGATCGATGACCTGGAAGTACGGGACCTCATCCAGAAAGGAGAGATTGACCATCTGCTGCGCCAAGCCGTTGCCCTGGGTCTGGATCCTGTAGTTGCGGTGCAGATGGCCACCCTCAATCCATCCGAGCGGTTTGGCCTGAGAGACCGGGGAGCCATTGCTCCGGGGCGAAGGGCAGACTTGATGGCCGTCTACGACCTTGGCGAATTCCAGGTGGCCTTGACCATTAAAGATGGAAAGGTTGTAGCCCGGGAAGGGAAAGCTTATCCCGTCTTCCGGGCTCCTCTTGACCAGAGGGTTTTTCAAACGGTGAAAATCAAACCCCTGGATGAATCATCCTTCGTTCTGCATCTGACCGGGGACAGAGCCTGGGTCATTGGCCTCCTTCGCGATCAGATTCTCACCCAGAAACTCTGCCTGCCACTTAAGAAAGATCGCCAAGGGATGGTGGTCTCCGACCCGCAGGCCGATGTATTGAAAATTGCAGTCCTTGAGCGGCATAGAACCTCCGGGAATATTGGTCTCGGCCTGGTAAAAGGGTTGGGTTTGAAAAGGGGCGCCTTGGCAACCTCTGTCGCTCACGACTCTCATAATATTGTGGCCGTTGGCGTGAGCGATGAAGAAATGAGGCAAGCGGTAGAAGAGATCGAAAGATTGCAGGGTGGGTTTGTAGTTGTAGATCAGGGAGAGGTCAAAGCCTCTCTGCCTTTGCCGATCGCCGGGCTCATGTCCCAGGAAAAAGCCGAAGACGTGGCTTCCCAGATGGAAAAATTAAACCAGGCCGCCAGAGAAATCGGAGTCATTCCGGAAAATCCCTTTCTGACTCTCTCGTTCCTGGCGTTGCCCGTCATTCCTGAACTGAAGATCACAGACCAAGGCCTGGTGGATGTCTCCGAGTCCCGCATCATCTCCCTGGAAGTTTGACTTCGCCGGATCGATTCAATTCCTTCAATTCGCTTTTTAAACTCGGCAAAGTTACACCGGTATCGGTGCCTGGCCTGGGATGATGAGTAATTCGATGGCGGAATATTGACTTTGCTTGCACATTTTTGAACGGTGATTGGGGGGAGTGGCTCTTCTATTTTCTTTCCGGTCTGGCAAAGGCTTCGTAACAAGCTGTATTTAAAGCGAAATTAGAGGAATGGTTTTCACAGATTTTCAAGAAAAATACTGGCTTGCTTTTTGCAAATCTGGAAATGAATTTTTCTGAACGGCAACATGAATCCGGGAAGGAGATTTACGATGGAACACGGGCTAACGGTGGGGCAATACCTGCAAAAGCAGAGAGAAGAGAAAAAGGTTCCTCTGGAAGACGTAGCTTCTGTCACCCGGATTACTCTCGCTAACCTTCAAGCCCTGGAGAGGGATGAATTCTATCGCTTGCCAGCAGAAACGTTTGCCCGGGGGTTCCTGCGCGCCTATGCGAAGTCCCTCGACCTGGACCCAGTTCAAATCATCGACTTATACAAGCGCCAGACAGAGGAAGAAAAAAACCAAATTCAGGAAAGGGAATTGGCAGCTCGCCCTTCTCCCTCTTTCCTGAAAAATATTTTGAACCTTTTCTTCGGCTTTATCGCTACTCTCGCCGGGGCATCTCCTTCTTTTTCCTCTGGCAAAGTTATCCTGCCGCCAAAAAATTAGTTCCTTCTCCAGCTCTAAGCCCCGACCTTTGAAACGCCCTGCGCATTTCAGATTCTCTCAGCTTGCTTCTTTTTCCCAAGATTTATGGTTGGCCTGGCATAATTTGAAAAAAGCAATTTGATTATGCTATTTTAGAATTAGAGAATAACTCTGGATTCTTAAAGAAATTCTCTTGTTCCGGCAGTCCGGCAAGTTTATGATAGAAAGAATATTGGGAGATCAATAGAACCATGGGACTCTACCTGATTAAACGCTTGCTCCTGATGGTTCCCCTCTTCATCGGGATTACCATCATCTCTTTTGGGGTCATCCACCTGGCGCCGGGTTCCCCCATAGACATGGCTACGGACCTTAACCCTAAAGCTACGGCCGAAGTGAAAGCCAGGTTGCGGGCTTTCTACGGGTTGGATAAGCCTCTGCATGTGCAATACTGGAATTGGATTAGCCGACTGGTGACTTTCGATTTCGGCAATTCTTTTTCTCAGGACGGGAGAAGAGTCACGGATAAAATCCTCGAACGTTTACCCATCACTATTTTCATCAATGTAATCTCTTTGGTCCTTATCCTCTTTTTAGCCATCCCCATCGGCGTTTTTTCGGCAACTTATCAAAATTCTTTACTGGATAAAGCCACGACAGTTCTTGTCTTTGTAGGCTTTGCTGTGCCGCACTTCTGGCTGGCTCTTCTCCTGATGATCCTCTTTGGCGTGCAGTTGGGGTGGTTGCCCATTTCCGGTCTGAAATCACTAAACTATGAGTACCTTCCTGCTTCTGCCCAACTATGGGACCGGGTCAGTCATCTCATCCTGCCTATCTTCATCTCGGCCTCTGGTGGGCTGGCTGGACTCTCCCGCTACATGCGTTCGAACATGCTCGAGGTCATCCGCCAGGATTACATCACTACGGCAAAAGCAAAAGGCCTCTCCTATCAGACTGTGATCTTCAAGCATGCCATGCGCAACGCCCTTTTACCCGTGATCACGATCTTGGGTCTTTCGATCCCGGGGCTCATCGGGGGCAGTGTCATTTTCGAGACGATCTTCGCCATCCCGGGAATGGGCCAACTTTTTTATGCCAGCGTCATGGCTCGGGATTATCCGACAATTATGGGGATCCTGGTGATCGGCGCCGTGCTCACTCTACTGGGAAATTTGATCGCCGATGTTTCCTATGCCCTGGCAGACCCGAGGATCAGAGCGGCGTAGGGACAGAGGAGAGGTGGGGCATGGGGAGAATCGCGGAGGATTCGAAAGAGTGCGGGGAGGGAAATCGATTCCCAAAGGTTTAGGGAAGCAAGAGAAATTGCGTCATCTCTTCTGGAAAAGGTTCCGGAAGAATAAGCTGGCCCTCACGGGAGGTTTTATCGTCCTATTCCTATTTCTCGTGGCCCTCTTCGCTCCTCTCCTATCTCCTTATGATCCCGGCCAGATCAATATTAGACGGGTACTGGCGGAACCTTCTGGGGAGCATATTTTCGGAACGGACGCGCTGGGGAGAGATGTTTTCAGCCGGATGATCTGGGGCTCAAGAATTTCCTTGCTGGTGGGTTTCGTGGCCGTGGGCATTGCCACCATGATCGGCATCTTCTTAGGAGCCCTGGCAGGCTATTACGGGAGATGGGTGGACAGCCTGATCATGCGGTTTGTGGACATCATGCTCTGCTTTCCCACTTTCTTTCTGATATTGGCCGTGATCGCCCTGCTGGAACCAAACATCTGGAACATTATGATCATCATCGGGGTCACCGGCTGGATGAGCGTGGCCAGGCTCGTGCGGGCAGAATTCCTCAGTCTAAAGGAGAGGGATTTTACCATGGCCGAGAAAGCCCTCGGGGCCGAGGATTTTCGCATCATCTTCCGGCACATTCTCCCCAATGCCATGGCGCCCATTCTGGTTTCAGCCACGCTGGGGGTAGCGGGAGCGATCCTTACGGAATCGGCTCTTAGCTTCTTGGGGATTGGCGTCCAGCCGCCGACACCGAGCTGGGGAAACATTCTTACCGCCGGGAAAGATAACATTGAGATCGCCTGGTGGCTTTCGCTCTATCCCGGCTTGGCCATTCTCATTACTGTGTTGGGATACAACCTTTTGGGAGAGGGGATAAGAGATGCCATCGATCCGAGGCTGAAATAATAAATCCTTGAACCTTATATCTTTGAGAGGGCCCTCGCCAAGCGCTTCAAAACTTCTTCCTTCCCCAAGATTTTCATGACTTCATAGATCCCCGGACTGACATCTTTACCGGTGAGGGCCACCCGAACCGCCTGAGCTAAAGCTACCAGCTTGATTCCTTTCAGGGAGATGGTCTCCTTGAAGATCTCCTCCAGCCTTTTCTCGTCAACCTCGGGGGAGGACTCCAACTTGGCGATGAGCATCTCCAGCGGCGGTTTGATGTCTGGGGTGAAGTGCTTCTTGGTTGCTTTCTCGTCGAAAAGGAACTCGCTGCGGAAGTAGAATTCTGCCTGATCGGCCATCTCCACCAGGGTTTTAGACCGCTCTTTCAAGGTGCTGGCCACTTCCGTAAGCCAGAGGAGGGAGCGCGGTTTTAGCCCTTTTTGTTCAAGGAAAGGCAGAAGTAGCTCGGCCAGAATCTCGGGCTTTTCTTGGCGAATGTAAAGTCCGTTGAGCCAGAGGAGCTTCTCGGTGTTGAAGACGGCCGCAGATTTTCCCACGTTCTCTAGAGAAAATTTCTCGACCAGCTCTTCTTTTGTGAAAACCTCCTGGTCGCCGTAAGACCAGCCCAAACGAACTAAATAATTCACCAGCGCCTGGGGCAAGAACCCCATTTCCTTATACGCCATAACCGATGCCGCCCCGTGACGCTTGGAAAGCCTGGCCTTATCTGCTCCCAGGATCATGGGAACATGGGCAAATTGGGGCAGGGGATATCCCAAGGCTTCGTAAAGAAGGATTTGCCGGGGGGTGTTGTTGACATGATCGTCGCCCCGGATGACATGGGTGATGGACATCGTGGCATCATCCACCACCGCGCTAAAGTTGTAAGTGGGCCACCCATCACTGCGCTCGATGACCAGGTCATCGAGCTCGGCATTCTCAAACTCGATGGTCCCCTTGATGAGATCGCGCAGAATGGTGACCCCATGCTGCGGGGCCTTGAAGCGGATGGCCGCCGGTCGGCCTGTAATGGGCGTTTTCAGGTTACGGCAGTGGCCATCATACTTGGGTTTCCGCTTTTCCTGAAGCGCTTTCTTCCGCTTCTCCTCCAGCTCTTCTGGGGTGCAACAACAGGGATAGGCTTTGCCCTCCCGCAGCAGACGTTCGACATGCTCGCGGTAAAGGGGCAGGCGGTCCGTCTGGTAGATCGGGCCTTCGTCCCAGTCCAGGCCGAGCCAGGTCATGCTCTGAACAATGGCCTCGATAGATTCCTTGGTGGAGCGCACCTGGTCTGTATCTTCGATGCGCAGAATAAATTTTCCTCCCTGCTTCCGGGCAAACAGCCAGTTGAAGAGGGCGGTTCGCGCCCCTCCGATGTGCAGGTGCCCGGTTGGGCTGGGGGCAAAGCGTAAAATGACCTGGCTCATGATAAATCCCTGCTTGGTTGACTTTCAATTGATTCTGTAACTAATCTTCCTGTGCATCCCTGCTGCCGGGCGAATTCAGAAGTCTGAATCCAGAATTCAGCTAAAGCCCGAAAACTTCATGTGGTTTTCTTGTGCTGACTTCTTACCCCGCTTATAGCGGGGCCGGCTCCTATTTTCTCGGTTTCATTACTTTAATCTTAGGGCATGCCCTCTTCCTCGGTCAAGGAGAAAGAAATGATAAACCCTTAAATTCTTATTGACATATTCTTGCGCGGCAACTTAAAATAGACCTGGATGAGTCGGATGGTAGTTTTGGATAACAAATGATATGGCCAGAGGGAGCGTTGGATCAATCCCGATGGCCTTTTT
This sequence comes from Deltaproteobacteria bacterium, assembly GCA_016234425.1. GTDB lineage: Bacteria > Desulfobacterota > SM23-61 > SM23-61 > SM23-61 > JACRCA01. The sequence goes on from JACRCA010000412.1 coordinate 10,693, forward strand.
TGTTGGCCAGACGATATCCAGACTTATTCTAAAATGCCTGGAACAGAAGGGAGGGATATCGCGGTGGCCGAAGGACAGGTGAAGTGGTTCAACGAGAAAAAGGGCTATGGCTTCATCCAGCAGGATGGCGGTAAGGATCTTTTCGTCCATTTCACAGCCATTCAGGGTGAGGGCTTTAGGACCCTGACCGAAGGCCAGAGGGTACGCTTCGAGATCGAAGAGACCGATAAGGGCCCGAAGGCTAAAAACGTCCAGATCATTTAAAATATTCGCGATCTGGCTTGATTTAAAGGGCACCTCAATTCCTTTGAGGTGCCTTTTTTTGGCCTGCTTGGTTGCCTCTCTTTGCTCCTTATTCCTCTCGAAGGTTAGAAAAGCATGCGGATACCCACGCTCATCAGCAGCAGGGCAAATGCCCGGCGGAGGCGCAGGCGCTGGAGAGGGAAGTGAAGATGATGATCGCCATACTGGTGCCGAAGGAAAGGTGAACAATGACCTCTGGCGAGATATGCATGGCCGGGAAAGCCCAGTAATGGAGGAGGGGAATCATGATAATCCCTCCCCCTACGCCCAGGAATCCACCCAGGAAACCGACGCCCGTTCGGATGACGATGAACTGAAAAATATTGAAAAAAGGGATTTCCATCAGAGACGCATTTGTCCGGGCTCTACCTTTATGCCCCATGAGGAGGGGCGAGGGGTCAGGAAACGCCGGAAAAAAAGAATCCCGGAATTTACCGGGATTCAGAAAAACGAAAAGCTTAAGGACCCAAAAACCCTACAAATCCTCAGGCCTCTTCTTCCTCCATGCCTGTTGTGTAAGCCAGGCCACGGTATTTGAGCTCTTCTTCTGCCTTCTTCAGAAGGGTCATTTCTTTTTCCAATTTCGACTGGCAATTGACGCAGTATTTGGCCAGGGGCATCACTTTCAGTCGGCCAGGGCCGATTTTGTCCCCGCATTCTTCACAGATGCCATAGGTTCCCTCCTCGAGTTTTTCCAGGGCTTCATTGATGGCCAGAAGTTTTTCTTTGTATCGCCCTGTGAGAAGAAGGGAAAGCTCCCGATCCCGCTCATCACCAGCCTGATCCACTAAGTCCCCGATGTCGGAGGAGGCGGTTAAAGACTTGGGGGTGAGGTTCTCGGAAATCTCCGTAATCAGCTTCTCGCGCATGTCCAAGAGCAATTTCCTGGTGGCCTCTTTCTCATCCTTTGGGGCTGGAGCCGGCTCGGGCTTCTTGGGCATGGCCGATGATTTTACAGGTTTTTTGATCAATTTTTTCGCGGGCGCCTTGGCAATTTTTTTCTTCTTTTTAAGTTTTGGGACGGGCCTTTTGGCCTGGGCGCTTTTCTTCTTTTTCTTCTTTAATTTCGGAGTCGCCATGGAAGGCTTCCTCCCTTCTGCGGAGTGCACCTCATTTGCGCTTAAACTTGTTAGTTTACAAAATATTTCCGTATTGTCAAGAACAATTTTCGACCTTTTTGTAGGGATTCTCCTCTGGGACAATGGGCGCAGGAGTGGATTAAAAACAGGGAGTGACCGGCTTCAGGACTACCTTTTCTTTTCGGGCCATCTTGATTAATTCCACCAAATTATCGACCAGGGCTTGATGCAGGCGCCTTCCTTTCTCTGCCGTGGAGAGGGTTGGATCTCCGGTGACGCCACTGGGCTGTGTAGCCTTGCGGAAGCTTTCCAGGGTGGAAGGGGTGAAGGCCCGGTCTGCCTCCACGTAAGGGTCCATGACGTGAAACTTCTTTTTCTTGGGAAGATTCTTCACGGCTTTCTTGATGTCCACCAGTTCCGGGAAGATGTGCATCATGTGCGACGTTTCCAGTTCTTCGGCGTGGCCGATTCCTCCGGGGGGAGACTCCCGGATTTGCCGGGCGGCAATTTCCGCGAGGAAGAAGGGGTCGGCTATGGTGACATAAGCGCCAGTTTCGTTGCGAATGCGCGAGCAGGCGATCTCCATGGGAGGGAGATTGGCCTTGCGATGGCCGTTGATGACGATCAATCTTTTAAACCCATGGAAGATCAGGCTGCGCAGGACCTCGTAGAGCAAGCGAGTCAGGGTCTCGGGCATGATGGAGATTGTCCCGGGATAGGCCATATGGTGGGGAGACCAGCCAAACCAGCAAGGGGGGGCTACGATGGTTTTGGTGGCCCGGGCCGCATCTTCAGCCAAGCGAATGGCCACCAGCGCATCGTTTCCGAGCGGAAGATGAAGGCCGTGCTGTTCCGTGGAACCGAAGGGAAGGATGATTACACTATCCTTCTTCAAATAATCCCGGACTTCTTCCCAGCTCCATTCGTGGAGATACAACTTTTTCATAAGGCCACTCTCCATTCTTGTTGAAATAGGCTATAAGAGCCATCTTATTGAAATTGAACTGAATTGTCAAAGGCGATGGCAAACTTCGATAACCATCTTCGCTGCCTTTCTTGAAGCCGACCAGAAAAAGGGGTTTAAAAAGCCGGTCTTCCATTTGAGCATGCCCAGTTCATCGGAAACGACCATCACCCCGCCGAGGTGGATTTTCCGGTAGGCGGCAACGGTGAAGAGGGCAGCCATTTCCATTTCCACGGCGAGGAGGCCCATTTCGGAATAGAGTTTCGCTTTTCCCCTGGTCTCCCGGAACAGAGCATCTGTAGTCCATACTTTTCCCGTCGCGGATTTAAAGTTCTTCTCCTGGCATTTTTCCTCGCAGAGCCGAACAATTTTCATGTCAGCCTTGGCCTCGACCCCTTGCGGCAGGGGATAATGACGAGAGGTCCCTTCTTCGCTCAAAGCTTCAGCAGGAATAACTAGGTGGCCTATTTGCAGGTGCTGTTGCAATGAACCGCAACAGCCAAAAGCCACGATTTTCCTCGCACCCATGGCGATCAATCTTTCGAGAATAATGGCCGCCTGGGGAGCGCCGAGCAGAGCGCCAAACGCGGAAATTTTTTTCCCCTCCATCGTTGTTGTTAAACAGGCTAAGGAAGGGAAGCGGATGCGTTTCATGTCCGATTTTTTCAGCTTCAGTTGTTTCCGAAGAATTTCCAGGTATGGCTCAAAAAGGACCAGAATAATAGGGTGATCAATCGTTGGGTCCCCAGGGATCTTCCGGGGTTCAATAAGGACATCGTCTCTGTCCATTCATCCTCCTGTAATGATGGGCAAAGAGCATAGAGCATGGACCATAGAGTAAAAAAAATTCTAATATAAAATCCTTACTCTCTGTTCTTTGCCCTTTGCGTTATGCTCTATGCTTTGAGACGCCACTGGGGCCCCCCGAGCCTATCCTCCACGATGATCCCGGCCTGAAACAATTTGCTGCGGATTTGATCGGCCATTTCCCACTGCTTTGCTTTTCTTAGCTTTTCTCGGATGTCCAGAATAATATCCAACAGCGGGGAAAGGATGGAGGAAACATCCTTCGGAGACTCATCGAAACGAATACCAAGTTGCACAATCATCCCGCGGAGAATTTCCCGAGCTTGAGAAATTAGATCCTCATCCTCAAAGTCTTTACAGCTTTTCCAGATCATTTTGTCCAAGCCCACGAGAATATCGATCAAGGCCGCCCCTTTGTGTTCTTGCAGAAATTTATCAAAAGATTCCTTGGCTGATTTAACCCGATCCATAAAGGATTCCTGAGGGGGCTGGGTCATCAGGATCTGGAGGGTTGCGGGAGGCTTTTCTTCGAGGCGCGGAAGGGCGAATCCTTTAAATTCATCCCAAGAGAGAATTTGGCCATCCTTGAAGGTCTTCTGCCTTCCCTGGTGGCGTAAAGTTACCTCTCCAACACCCTGGATCAAAATCTGTCCAGTTTGAAAGTTCAAGATGCAAGCAGTATGCTCGTCAATGCCCAGAATGGGGATCCCTGGTGGGAGCAGAGCTTCGAGTTGTAACAAGCGTGGTTCTCCCATCCAACAAAAGCGCGTGTCATGGGTCCCTCCCTCGGCATTATTCCAATGAGGGATGACGACCATGTCTAGACCGAATCTCCCGAGTAAATCCAATCCTTCCACCCAATGCACCTCCTCCCCCACTTTATAGATTTCGTAAACTGGAAGGGTAAATCGGCCGACGGTTAGAGCAGCGGCGCTGGCTGGGATGAAGCAGGCCCCGCTTTGGATCCTCTCAAAGATGATCTGCGGAATGGGGGTCCCGGCCCAATTTTTCAGGGCATACGTCGGGCTTCCGGGGCCGACGAAAATATAGTTACCCTGGCGCAGAATTTGAAAGGCTTTCTCTGCTTCATAGGGCGAGATGTTTTTGGAGGATTTGAAGGAAACCTGAACCATGGGCTGGTTGAAACGTTTTTCAAAATATTCTCTCGCTTTCTGGAAGAGGTCGTCGGCATTCATCTGGAAGCCTGCCGGAGTATCGATGAAGACAGCCTTGACCGGAGGGGGAAGTCTATCGAGAAGATACCGATGCACCCGGACCATGGAATCGGTTGTTTCCCCAGAGCCCATGATGGCTATTATGCCCTTGCCAGTGGGCATTCCTTCCCCCCTGAGATTAATTTACAGACTGGATTTGGGAAAAGCAAGGATGAAATAGATATTCTCCATTTTTTCAATTGACACCCCAGAAACGGTTTAATATGATCGAAACGGTTGGGCTTAGGGAAAAGATCCCATCCCCAAGGGGTGCCATGCCTATTTATGAGTTTGCCTGCCATAATTGTGGAGAAAAATTTGAGACCTTAGTTCGCTCAGGTGATAGAAGGGGGATGCGATGTCCCGCTTGTTCAAGCCGTAGGGTTGTCAGAGTGATGTCGATTTTTAGCTGTCTGGGGGTGCAGTTGACCAAAAAGTTTAGAAGGGAAGCCGAAGAAGGGCTTAAAGAAGAAAAGAAGTATTGAAAACTCAATTGGCCGGGGAAAATTCCGAGGAAAGGAGCGGAAGCAGATGTGTCATTGGTGTAACCAGCATGGAGATCGGGATCATAAATGGTATGAAAGAGTTGAAAACTACCTGTTCAACAAAGTTTTTCCTACTCCAGAGGATCAAGAAAGAGTGAAACAGGAAATGGTCAAGACGTTTGCCGACACGGAATGGAGGTATTCGGACGCTGAGTTTATTCGGAACCACGATTTCCTTCAAGCCAGAGCCAGTAAAGGTTTTAGTTCGCAGATTGTTATCAAAGAAGAGATGCTCAGGATCTTAAAAATTGCCGAGGAAGCCACGAAAAGAGAAGATAGCATCATGGTGGCAGGTCACTGCCCTTGCCGGCTGGTTTATGAGGGAACAAGAGATTATGTTTGCATTGGATTTGGCATGCCCGTAACCATGTCCATGGAAATCGGCTATGGAAGGTTGCCGGGAGAGGGCTTAACCGAGTATGGCGGAGCAGAGTGGAAAAATCTCCGCAAGGAGTTAAGAAAAGGGGCGAAGGTTCCTCTGAAGCTTGAAGAGGCTGAGGAGCTGATTGATGAGTGGGAAAAGAGGGGGCTCTGGCACATCGTGATGAGTCGCGGGCGATTGCCTTTAATCGAGGCCATCTGTAATTGTGAAAGAAGGTATTGTACCTACTGGATGAACAGATTTCGCAGTGGAGTGAAGGAATATGTTCTCAAGGGGCATTATATAGCCAGGGTTAACCCGCTAAAGTGCACCAGCTGTGGACATTGCTTCGACCGATGTCAATTTGGCGCGCTGCATTATTCGAAGACCTCCGATAATGTGGATATTGACATGTATATGTGTTTCGGTTGTGGGTTATGCTACAGCGCCTGCCCCAACGAAGCGATCGAACTCATTTCCCGAGCGAAAATTCCCGCGATAAAAAATCTATGGTAGGAGAGAAAAATGGAAGTCAAGATAAATATCGACCGAGAAAAATGCAACTATTCTATGTATGATCCGAGCGGATGTAAAAAATGTCTCCAGATCTGCACTCCGAAAGTATTTGCCACCCGACCTAACCGAAAAAGAGATTTCTCCATCCCCAAAGAGAAAAGGATAGATCCTACCATCTGGATTTTGTTGACTCCCTGGGCAGATTATTGCAATGGATGCGGCGCTTGCGTGGAAGCCTGTCCTAAAGGCGCCATTACCATCCAATTCGGGGAAAAGTTGATCGCTCCCACCCGAGCATCTTGAAGAGGGGTTCGAAAATAGGAAGCAAAATCAGGTCAAAATCTCCCTTAAAGTATTCTGGAAAAAAGAATTACGTCCATGGATGGTAAAATGCTATCAGGACTGCGAATTCTCGACGTTACCAACTATCTTTCCGGCCCATTTGCCAGTCTTCTCCTGGGTGGCTTGGGTGCCGAAGTAATCAAGGTGGAGCGGCCTGAGACCGGGGATCCTTGTCGCTATAATCCCCCTTTTGCCAATCCTGGGCAGGTTAGCTTCGATCGCCAGGCCGATGGAGATCTATCGCTGATCTTCCTGAAGAGAAATCGGGGCAAAAAGAGCATTACCCTAAATTTGCGGAGCGAGAGGGGGAAGGAGATATTCAAAAAGTTGGCCGCAAAAGTCGATGTGGTGTTGGAGAACTTTACTCCGGGAGTGATGGATCGCCTGGGCTTAGGCTATGAAGCATTGAAGGAAGTGAACCCTAAACTGATATACTGTTCGATTTCCGGGTTTGGCCAGAGTGGTCCTTATGAGGACCTGCAGGCTTACGACCTGGTGATCCAGGCCATGAGTGGGGTGATGGCCATTACGGGACATGAAGATGGCCCTCCTCTCCGGGTTGGATTCCTTATTGGCGATCAATGTTCAGCCCTTTTTGCGGTCATCGGCATTCTCTCTGCCGTTATCGAGAGACAAAGGACGGGAAGAGGGCGGGCAGTGGACATCTCTATGCAGGATTGTCTGTTCTCCATGGTCATGGATGATGCCTGGGACTTGGTCCTATCCCAAGGACTACCAGCCAGAACAGGAAATCGTGTCCCCAGGCTGGTTCCCTTCAACGTATATCCCTCCAAAGACGGCTATGTGGTTATTTGCACTGCCAGCGATGATCAATGGCTGAATCTACTAAAAGCCCTGGGCCGGGAAGACCTGAAGGAGGATCCCAAGTACCGGTATTCTGCGGGCAGGGTCAAGCACGTGAAGGAAGTCGAAGCCCTCATTACAGAGTGGATCGAAGAAAAAACTTCTCAAACAGCCATCGAAATTCTGCGGCGGAACAGGGTACCCTGTAGCCCGGTGTTGGAAATCCAGGATGTGCTAAATGATCCCCAACTAAGACACAGGAAAATGATTGTGGACCTGCAGCATCCGGCCTACGGAAAAGTCTGCGGCGCCTGCGCCGCGGGGTTTCCCATCAAATTCTCCGAAGTTGACTTACAATACGAGAAAGGGGCCCCACTCCTGGGGCAGGACAACGAAGAAATCTATTCCCAGTTCTTGGGGTATGATGAGGAGAAATTAGCTCAGCTTAAGAAGGAAGGAGTCATTTAACTTTAGGTCATCAAACTCAATAAGGAGGTGCAAGATGAAGGCGACGAAAAAAATTAAAAGGGGTTTGATTCTAATCGTTCTGGGGACAGCGATTTCGTTCCTGTTCTCGATTTCCACCGCTCAGGCTGCCTATCCGGAAAAGCCCGTTCAGGTATTCGTCCCCTATGGGGCAGGTGGGGAGACAGACATCGCTATTAGATTTTTGGCCAGCGTCATTCCCCAATTCATAGGGCAGTCCATGGTTGTAATCAATAAAACCGGAGCCTCAGGGGCCATCTGTTTCGAATATATTAGCAAGCAGATTAAACCGGATGGATATACTTTGATGGGAGCAGCGATTGGATCAAACGCCATCGTCCCTGCCCAAAACCTTAAGCTCCCCTTTAAATTCGACGATCTCACCTTTATCGCCCGTACTCAATTCAATCCTACCATGTTAGCCGTGAGGAGTGATTCTCCGTTCAAAACCTTGAATGACTTACTGGAATACATCCGCAAGAATCCCAAAAAGCTGAAATTCTCCACCGCTGGGGTGCAAACAGTTCAGAATCTGGGTAACATGGTCCTCATGAAGTCCGCCAAGATACCGATCGATTATGTCAGCGCAGTCCACTATGACTCGGGAGCTGAAGCAACTTTTTCCCTTTTGCGGGGAGACGTGGACTTTCTCTATAACAACACTCCCCTGGTCATTCCCCAAGTGAAAGCCGGTAAATTGAGGGGGTTACTGGTTCCAGCCAAACTCAAAGAGTTTCCAGACATACCCACTTCAGAACAATTGGGATATCCGGATGTGGACATCGTGGGTTGGAGAGGCCTTTGTGGTCCTCCCGGATTACCCGATTCTGTGGTTAATCTATGGGCAGAAGCTGTCAAAAAAACCATGGAACATAAATCCTGGCAAAAAATGGTGGAGAACATCGGAGACCTTCCAGCTTACCTGAGCCCCGAAGATTTCAAGAAATTCGTCACCGCGGAGGTAAAGAGGTACAGGGATATATACACTGAACTGGGTTTATTGATCAAATAATTGGCCCTTAAGCATTGCGGCCGTAAGCCTAAGTCCCAACGAGGGCCTTTCAAACGAGATCGGCAGCGCTTTTCCACGAAA
>JACRCA010000413.1 GCA_016234425.1 Deltaproteobacteria bacterium
ATCAACACCAGCAATAATTTTGCGATCAGCTTCCACCCCATTCCTAAAATGAAGGCCGGGGGCCTTTCTTTGATCTTCCAGTCCGGGCTTTACGAGCCCAGGATTGACTGGCTCTTTTCCGACTTTAACCTTCACCTCAACAAACTCATCGATTTGGGAAACAAGATGGACATCAACGAGGTGGAAGCCCTTAGTTATCTGGCCCAGGACTCTCAGACTCGGGTCATTGGTATTCACTTGGAAAGCATTGAAGGGAATGGAAGGGAATTTTTGAGAATCATCCAGAAAGCCGCAGAGCACAAGCATATCGTCGTCCTCAAATCTGGACGCACGGAAGCCGGGGCTAAAGCCGCCACTTCTCATACCGGGGTTATTGTTCGGGGAAACGATCTCGTTTTCGATGCGGCCTTGAGGCAGTCTGGCGCCATTCGAGCCCAGACCATCGAGGAGTTTTTTGACCTTGCGAGAGCCTTGGAGCGCTTTGGTTCCCTTTTACTGCCAGGAAACCAAATAGCCATCGCTACCCTGCCAGGGGGGGAAGCCGTGATCGTTACCGACCTGTGCCAGCTTGAAGGTTTTTCCCTGGCCAAGTTGCAGGACGATACCTTAGGAAGACTGAGGCCAGTTTTCCCACCCTGGGAGATTGGGGGAAATCCTTTTGACCTTGGCGTTTCCTTGCAGTTCAACGATTTAAGGAAGGTCTATACCATCCTTCTGGAATCGGTCATCAATGACCCGAATGTAGACGCCCTCGCTGTACAGCTTCCTTCCCGGGCCTTCAACATTCCCCGGGAATTCTTCCAGGTCTTTCCTGAATCCCTCAGGGCTAAAAAACCTATTGCTCTATGGGTAGCGGGAATGTTTTCAGGTAGGCACGAAACCCTCGAATGGGTGGAAGATCAAAATGTTCCTGTATTTCCTTCGCCTGAGAAGCTCATTAAGGCTCTCTCTGCTCTGCATCGCTCCAGCCTCTTCAAACTTTTTAAAAAATCTTCTTAGATCTTCAAATTACCTCACTAAAAGAAGCCTGGTGAACTCAGAAATATCCCCAATTTTCTCCAGGCAATGGATCTTTTCTATAATTTTTTCAATTCTTTCTTCTTTAAAAACCACCCTGGCTAAAAGACGGAACTTATCATAAAGGTCACTCCCGGAGCCAGGAATTTCTGGTTCCCCTTTCGCATCCAAAACTTCGGAAGTAAACTTCCGGCCATCTTTCAAAATCACCTCAGCCCTCGCTCCTCGGTGTTCCGGAACCATTTTATCCAACTCTTGATCCGGAAAAACGTCGATTCTATCCATCAGGATTCTTACTCTCTCATCTTTGAGTTTCTTTGGCTTAAATTCCTCCGGTCCTACCCTTCCGTCCAGTAGGGCAACTGAGGCAGAATATGGAAGGCTCATTCTGCCCGAGAGAGGGGTTTGAACTTCCTTTCCATCCACAAATTTCGCGGCGATGGTGTAGGTATAGAAATTCACTTTTTCGACCTCTTCGGGTTGAATCGAGTGACTCTTACGAATGTCCAGGATGGCGTCAATCGCCGGATGAGAGTGGCGGCAGGAGGCATGGAACTTCACGTAGGTGTTCATGATCTCATATCTTTCCCCCAATCCATCCAGGATCCTCTGGGGATTGAATGTATCGGCAAAAGCCTTATAAAATCCCCGTTCGTCCTCGAGAACGGTAGAGGGTCCTGTGAACCCTTCTTTCGCCAATAAGGCTGAAAGGATTCCGTTCTGGGCAGCCTTGCCGGCGTGCAAAACTTTGGTCATCGTCCCATCGGCCATGAAGGCAAAAAGTCCGGCAGCCTGCGAGCCCGCGATTCCTAAAGCAGAAACCATTTTCCGATCATCCAACTTGAGAAGCCGGCCTGCTCCAGCAGCGGCAGCGAAAGTCCCGCAGGTTCCAGTCGTATGAAACCCGCGGTTGAAATGGGAAGGGTTTCCCGCGGCTCCAATCCTGCCAAAGACTTCATATCCTGCTACAATGGCAGGGATAAGATCTTTCCCTTTTATCTTTCCCTTCTCAGCCAAGGCGACCACAGCGGGGATCACAGTTATTCCCGGATGCCCTTGAGCAAATCGATTGCCGTCGTCGAGCTCCAACGCATGGGCCATGATGCCGTTGGCCATGGCTGCTTCCAGACACCCTATCTTTCCTCTGCCAGTAAAGAGAGTGGCTTCCTTCTTTTGGTTTAACTTCTCGGCCAATCTCTTGGCAATAAGAGCTTCTGGAGTTTTCGACCCGGCCAAAGCTGCCCCGATTGTATCCATCAAGCAATGCTTGGCTTTCAGGATCACTTCCTCTGGTAAATTTTTGTAATTCAAACTCACAATAAATTTGGCCAAATTCCCCGTTAGACTTTCCATTTTTCCCTCCGCTTGTTCGAAATTTAAAAGATATTATCAAAAAAAAATATTTATGGCAACATACCGGCCAATAAATGCTTGAAAAATGAATGGAGGTGTGGTAATTTCCAAAAAATTTCGAATTGATGGGCAAAAATTGAGGAGAAAATTGGCGAGGGGATTAATCGATGCCCGAAGTGATGGTCAAAGGAACGAAGATACACTTCCTGGAGAAAAAAGCCCAAGCTCCCGACCCGAAGGGGAAAGTCGTTTTCATCCATGGCAGCGGTGGGAACGCTGGTCTTTGGCAGAGAGTGATGGATGGATTGGCCGGAGAATACCATTTGCTGGCTTTGGACTTGCCGGGACATGGGAGATCAGAGGGACTGGGGATGAAGCGCGTCTCGGAATATCGCGATTTTCTCAAGGATTTTTTAAACGCTCTGGGGTTGGAGAGAATTGTGCTTGGAGGACATTCTTTAGGGGGAGCCGTTGTACAAGATTTTACCATCTATTATCCCGCGACTTTGAGAGCGATCCTTTTAATCGGAACCGGCGCCCGCCTCCGGGTTCTTCCGGAAGCACTGGAGGTAACGCGGCAGATGGCCGAAGGGAAAATCGAACCCAGGTTTGACCCATGGGGATTCTCTGCAAAGGCTTCCCCAGAAGTGCTGGCCGCGGGAGAAGGGGAGTGGGCCAAGACGAGCCCTCGGGTCCGTTATCATGACCTGATGGCCTGTGATCAATTCGACATCATGAAAGAGATCGAAAAGATCCGCCTGCCCGCGCTCATGGTATGCGGGAGGGAAGATCGGCTAACTCCCATAAAATACTCTGAGTTTTTAAATAGCAAGATTCCCGACTCCAAGATGGAAATTATAGAGGGAGCCGGGCACATGCTAATGCTGGAGGCTCCTGAGGCATTGAGTGGGGCGATTTTGAGCTTTCTCCGCTCCTTGGATTCATTACGTGCCGATTATTGAATGAAGTATCGCTCCATTTACGAACTCAACCATCTCCCACCGGTGGAACGGATCAAGCTCTACCGCAACCTGATTCCTTCCAGAGTGTTTCACCTTTTCGGAATTGATCGCCAGACCTTCCAGAATCGCCGAGGGGAGAAAGTTGTCCAGTTCTATACACCCGAATCTCACGGATTCGCATCCATTGATGTGAAGATGAGGCTCGCAGACCAGGATTCGATCTTCTTCCTCCAGATTTCCGATACCCCTTTCATGGATAACCTGGAGCTCTCTTTCCTCGTGATCAATGACCCTCGGGGAGAACGCTTTCAGATCGATCGGGATTGGGATGGGAAAGACACCCTCTTCGGGACCGCCTCCAGAAATGTAACTGAAGAAGAACGCGCAATGAAAGCAGGCCTGGCTCCAGGGCAGGTTCGTCCGGGACTCAGGTTGTTGGGAGAGTTCATTTCCCTCTTGGAACGGTTTGCTTCCAGGCTCGCCGTCTCGATCATTTCCGGGGAAGCCCTTTTCTATCACAACGCTATTCAGTATGAACGGAATGGATTTGGCTATTTGGAGGGACGGAAACAGATGGAGGAAATCGACCGGGAATTCCTTCGGAGTGGGAAACTCTACGAGCGACTGAATGGGTCCAGCCCCTTCCGGAGGAAAGGGGCAGAAAAATCCGTCCGCGGGCGAAGTTGGGCCATTCAGGATGGAATTCTTGGAAAACCCTGGGTCTCCCCAAAGGTCTACAAGCCGGTGGGAAAGTCCGTGGGTGTGAATACTTTCCATGGCCAAGAATATTAACGATTTATCAAATTTTTTTACGCTTTAGACATTAGCCATTTCTATCCCATGATAGCCCTAAAAATTTTCATTTTTCCTAGATTGGTGGTTTCGTGGCGATAATTATTGAATTCTCTTGATAAAAAAAGAGAAATGGCCTAAAATTTTTTAAATTGCTCAATAGGGTATAATTTTTAAAAAACGTTTAAAACGAATAATTGGGGCAATAGTCAATAATTTTTGTTGACTTTTTTTAAGTTTTGTATATATATTGTATTATTAAGTCCTTGACACTTCTAAAGATTTACATAGAAAATAGGTTTCAAATCCCCCCAACCCCCCCTTTAATAAAGAGGGGGAGGAGGGGGGATTTTTCCCGCCAAGGCGGGATGCGCGGGTGACATATCAGTCAGGAAGAATTATTTAGGAAATTTAGCGGAGGAATTTCAATCGAGATTTTGATGAAGTGAAGAGTTCATTTTTTTCAGGATTTTCAAGCTTTTAACCCATGAAGACAAAAACAAAATGGGGAGCAGATCTTTTACCTTTACCTTTTATAAAAGGACCTCCTAAGGACTCGGCTACGAAAGAAGAATCGATTTCAAAAAAGCGCGTAGTGGTCACTGGGGTGGGGGTTGTCTCGCCGATCGGAATCGGCAAGGAGGCTTTCTGGAAAGCCCTGCTTTCCGGAAAATGTGGTATTGGCCTCGTTACCCATTTTGATGCCTCTTCCTATCCCTGCAAGTTTGCCGCCGAGGTTAACGATTTCGATGTTACTGATTTCATCCCCCCCAAAAAGGCCCGCCGCCTCTCTCGTGGTACACAATTTGCTATTGTTTCTACTCAAAAAGCACTTGAAGATGCTCAAATAGATCTCCACAAAGAAGATCCTTACCAGGTCGGATTGTGCTACGGCACATCCGTGGGGCCAATGGATATTTATGAAAAATTCGGCGCGACCTTTTATGAACGCGGCCTGAAACGAGTGCATTCACTATTTGAGGGACTCATGAATCACAATGCCATAGTCGGAGGTTTGGCTGAAGCCTTGGATATTCGTGGTTATAATCTAACTGTCTCCACCGGATGTTCTGCAGGGAACATGGCCGTGGCCAATGCCTACCTTGCCGTTTCTTCTGGAATCGCAGACGTTTTGATCGCAGGCGGGGCAGACACACCCATTTATCCTTTAACTTATGGCATTTATGCTGCCTCCAATGTGATGGCCCCCAATACTGGAGATCCAAAAAAGGCCGCGTGCCCATATGATAAACGAAGGGCCGGTTTCGTCTTGGGGGAAGGGGCAGGGACATTGATTTTTGAAGAGATGGATCATGCCCAGAAACGGAAAGCAAGGATTTAAGCCGAA
>JACRCA010000414.1 GCA_016234425.1 Deltaproteobacteria bacterium
AAGGCTGTAACCGAAAACCAAAAGAAATCTCGGCAAAGGTGGAGATGCTGGTAACTCAACAGTGGAGTTTAGCGAGAAAATAAATTTTCTCGCACAGGATAAGTTTTTCCTCTTGACAGGGGCCTTTTAATGGGTGACCCCTAAAATTTGCAGCGCGGAATTCCCATTGTGGAATTTCTATTCCGCATTTCACATTCGGCATTCCGCATTTGTTGAGGAGCGCAAATGGCTTACAAGATTGCCGTCATTCCCGGGGATGGGACCGGGCCGGAGGTAGTGGACGAAGGCCTGAAAGTCCTGAAGGCTGTTTCCAAAAAAGAAAACTTCCAACTCGACTTTGCTTTCTATGACCTGGGAGGAGAGCGTTACCTTAGGACCGGTGAGACCCTTCCCGATTCAGTTCTCGAGGAACTCAAGAAAGTGCCGGCCATTTTCCTCGGGGCCATCGGCCACCCTCAAGTTAGGCCGGGCATCCTGGAACAAGGCATCCTCCTGAGATTGCGGTTTTCCCTCGACCAATACATCAACCTTCGGCCGGTGAAACTCTACCCCGGCGTGGAGGGTCCCCTCAAGGATAAAGGACCAGAGCATATCAATTTTGTCATCATTCGTGAGAATACCGAAGGCCTCTATACGGGTGCCGGAGGTTTCTTGAAAAAGGGAACGCCAGATGAAGTGGCCATCCAGGAGTCTATCAACACCCGTAAAGGAGTGGAGCGTTGCCTGCGCTATGCCTTTGCGTTTTGTTTGCAACGTAACAAAGCGTGCAAGCTGACCCTGGCCGCTAAGACGAACGTGCTCAATTATGCTTCTGACCTTTGGGCGAGGACATTCAATGAGGTGGCCAAGGATTATCCCCAGGTGAAAATAGATTATACTCATGTGGATGCTCTTTGCATGTGGATGGTCAAAAACCCGGAGTGGTTCGATGTCATCGTGACGGACAACCTCTTCGGCGATATCATCACCGATCTGGGAGCTATGATCCAGGGAGGACTGGGAATCGCTGCCGGTGGAAACATCAACCCTGGCCCCGGCGGTGTATCTATGTTCGAACCCATGGGCGGGTCTGCTCCCAAATACGCCGGGAAGAATATGATCAACCCCCTGGCGGCCATCGCAGCTTGCCAGATGATGCTGGACTACTTGGGAGAAAAGAAAGCTGCCCAGCGCATCGAAAACGCGATGATTCGAGTCCTCGGCAGGCACGTAAAAAGTTTGGCCGCCGGAGAGATGGGCTATACCACAAAAGAAGTCGGAGATCTGGTGGTCGAGTACTTATAGGGAAAAGGAGGTACAAGAATGGAAGCAAAAATCTACAAAGTGGCAGACATCCCTCCTAAAAAAATTCACGAAGGCTGTTTTACCCGTTTAGTGGCCGGGCAGAAGGCCTTAATCAGCTTTCTGCGCATCGAACCCAAAACCCTTTTCCCTGTCCATCAGCACTCCCATGAGCAATTAATGATCGTGGTAGAGGGAGAGATCGAAGAAATCGTCGAGCAGAAACCTTGTCTTCTGAGAAAAGGCGATGTCATCGTCCTTCCTTCCAACATCGAGCATGGGGGAAGAACGTTGGATTCGCCTTGTGAGATCATCGATATCTTCTCCCCTCCCCGAGAAGATTACCTCAAGCTATAAACTACCTTCCCTTTTTAACAGGCAAGCTTTTCCATAAAGCCGGGATTCCCTTCTACGCCACCCAGGACGAATCCGCCCGGGCCATGCATGCATTGGTACGTTACGCCCAGATCTTGAAGAATAGTGTGAGTGATTAGTGTCAGTGTCAGTGAAGGCTATTGATCTCATTTTTTCACTTACACTGACACTCACACTGACACTTTTTTTCTAAAAGGCCCCATAGCGCTTATAAGCTTCCTTCAGGGGCATCCCCTTTCTTAAAGCCTGATGCATTCTTCGCTCCTTGCTCATAGCCTTTTCTGCCTGCAACAGCACTTCTTTGGTCAAGACTTTGGGGATGATCACGACACCGTCCAGGTCCCCGAAAACAAAGTCCCCAGGTTGAATTCCTATCTCTCCCACCCGGATGGCCACCTGGCATTCCTTTAGCTCCCAGCGACTGATAGAGCTCGCTGGCATGTAGAATTTGGTAAAGATTGGAAAGTTCATCTGCAGAATGAAGGGAGCATCTCGAACCCCTCCATCGACCACCGCCCCCGTACATCCCCGCTGCTTGGCGGAGAGCGTCATCATCTCCCCCCAGTGAGAAGAAGAGGTATCCCCGCCTGCGCTCAGAACTACGACACAATGAGGGGTGAGTGCTTCTAACATTTGGATCAGAAATGGTGTGTCATCGCTGGTGATGTCTCCCGTAGGAACTCCCTGGCACGTGAAAGCCGGGCCAGCGATCTTCATACTGTCATTCAAGGGGCGGATAGATGCAGGAAGGGAATGAGTCCGCACCCCTTGGGCATCCAGAATGTCTGCGACAACCCCCGTGTAAAGCTTGAGATACCGCTTACAAATTTCCGCCCGTTCCACTCTCTTGTTTCCCATGGATTCCCCCTTTTTCTTTTTTGCCCTTAAATAATATACCTCTGGGGCATTGTCAATGCCCGAATTTCTGTTATACACAACGACATAAGTGCTCAACAATTTGTCATTCCGGGCTTGACCCGGAATCCAGTGCATTTCTGGATTCCCGCTTTCGCGGGAATGACCTGTTTTGTGTTCATTAATGTCGTCATGTATAGTTCACCACTATTTCTACATAAATCCACTGCTTTTTCTTACTTTCTCTTAATCTCGGCCCAGCCACAAAGCAGCTCCCCTAAACATTCCGATATCCGCATCCGAAATCCAAAATGGAAAGAGGTGGACTTTGCCTGCCAAATGAGGCAAAATAATCTCAAAATTCCCTGGGCAGAATAGGGTAATCTCATGATTGGCCAAGAAGCTGGGATCAAACTATTAAAGCGCGTAATCCGAGAGTCCACTGCTGATCAGACAGAAGCCCTTCTGATGACAGAAGATTCCTCTCTGACCCGCTTCACCCACTCGGCTATTCATCAGCACGTGGCTGAGAGAAACGGCACCTTAATTCTGCGGGTGGTCGTGGGCAAGAAAGTCTCCGTGGTAACAACAAATATTCTACAACCTTCTTCCCTGAAAGACACGCTCGAGAAAGCCCTTGCTCTGACCAAAGTCCAGCATCCCAATGAAGCTTTCGTTTCCTTAGCCGGTCCAAAACCCATTGCTCAACTTGATACCTTTTCCAAAAATATTGATCGCCTCACGCCGGAGAGGAAGGTGAAGAGCATAAAGGAAGTTCTGGCCCTGACCCAGAAGAAAGGGTTCAGTGCCTCCGGAGCCTTTTCTCACGGAAAAGTTGATATAGCAATAGTGAATTCCCTGGGAGTGGAGGCCTACCAGGAATACTCGGATGTCTTCTTTCACCTGATTGTAGAAGATGGGAAAAACTCCGGGTACTCCAGTTTCGTTTCCCGGAATCCCGACCAGCTGAACGTGCAAGCTTTGGCCAAAGAGGCCATCAAAAAGGCCTCCTTAGGAGACCCGATTCAAGTCGAACCCATGGAATACGAGGTAATTTTGGAACCCTACGCGGTTGCTGAGCTGTTGCTCTTCTTGGGATACCTGGGTTTCCATGCCTTAGCTGTCCAGGAGGGACGAAGTTTTCTTTGCGGCCAGTTTGGCAAAAAGATAGTGAATGAAAAAGTGACTATTTACGACGACGGCCTGGATCCTGCCGGGCTACAGGTTCCTTTTGATTTCGAAGGAGTGCCGAAGCAGAGGGTGACCTTCTTCAAAGAAGGGGTGGCAAAAAATATAACCTATGACTCCTACACAGCTGCAAGAGAAGGAAAAGAATCTACCGGTCATGGCCTCATCGCCCCCAATACAGAAGGTCCTATACCTATCAATCTTTTTATGGGAGGGGCCGAGTCTTCTTTGGATGAAATGGTGCGGTCCATGCGTAAGGGAATCTATGTCACTCGCTTCCATTACACTAACATAGTGGAGCCCATGAAAGCCGTCATTACTGGTATGACCCGGGATGGAACCTTCTTGATTGAAGAGGGCGAGATCAAAAGGCCAGTCAAAAACCTTCGATTTACCGATTCGATCCTGAAAGCCCTGTCCCGGGTGACGGCCATTTCCAAAGAGCGAAAAATTTGCACTCCAGGGACGGTTTACGCCAGGCGTTTTGTTACCGGCACAGTCGCCCCGGCCATCAAGGTAGATGGATTCAACTTTTCTGGAGTATCATCTATATGAAAATGCAAAGTGCGAAGAGCATAGGGCAAAGAAAATATGACAAGCACCTGATCCGGAGTGGCAAAAAAACAAACAGGTTGCAATGAACGAAGTTCCAAAAAATCTCCCCTCCCCTGGGAGACTGCGTCGCAATGAAAAAAAGGAGCCGTCATTCCCGCGAAAGCGGGAATCCAGTGTAATCTTGATATGATGAAGTTACCTTACTGGCAAGATTTGTTCAAGGATTTGACCTGCCTGGATGCCCGCCTCCGCGGGCATGACAAATTATGACACAGTCTCTGGTGGGAGCGGGTGATACTATACGCTTAGCGTAACATGGAGATAGCGATGAAGGATCTTATCACGAATGTCCTCGACTTGGCGAAATTGAAAAGGGCAGATTACGCCGACATCCGCATCGTTCGTCGCCAGATGGAAGGGATTGAGGTAAAGAATGGAATTGTGGAGGCTCTCACCAGCGACGAAGATTTCGGCTGCGGCATCAGGGTTCTTTTTCAAGGGGCCTGGGGATTTGCCGGCAGTTCGAAAGTAAATAAGCAGGAGATGGAGAGTATCTTTAATAAGGCCTGGAAGATCGCCAAAGGAAGTTCAAAGGCCAAAGGAAAAGATGTCTTCTTTCCCCCTGGCTCTCCTGTGGTGGCAACATGTAAAACGCCAATCTCCATCGACCCGTTTAATGCCTCCCCGGAAAACAAACTGAAGCTCCTCCTCAAGGCTGATGAAATCATGCGCCAGAATAAGAAAGTAAAGATTTCAGAAGCATTTATGGGTTGCTATAAAACGGCGAAGACTTTCGCATCCACTGAGGGTTCCTATATTGAACAGGAGATCATAGAATGCGGCGCTGGCATTGCCGCCACAGCCATCGAAGGAGGGGAAGTCCAGGTTCGATCTTATCCCAATTCCTTCCGGGGAAATTTTGCCACGAAAGGCTAT
>JACRCA010000419.1 GCA_016234425.1 Deltaproteobacteria bacterium
CGCTATTGGAGCCAAAGGAGGAGGGGAAGATCACCCTTCCCCTGTTGACCGAACAGTTGGCGGTAGGTTTCTCGGTGGTGGTGGAAATCGCCCCGCCAGAGTGAAAGAAAGAAGAAAGGAGGAAGAGATGAGAAACAAATTTTTCAATGCTGTTCTGCTCTCAGCAGCGGTGACATTTTTATTGGCCATAACTATTTCCCCAGGGTTGGCCGCTGAGAAAAAGTATCGATTTATGCTGGGGACCGCCGGGGCAGCGGGAGAAGTCTATGTCTGGGGAGGGGGAGCTGCCAAGGTTATCACCCAGTTCTCAAAGGACGTGCAGCTCACTGCTCAGCTTACGGCCGGGTCAGGGGAAAACCTTATCCGCCTCAATGCGGGCACGCTGAAGATCGGGATAGCTTCGAACGAATGGAACTGGGAGCTTTTCAACGGCCAAGGAGGGCTTCCCAAATATGAGCACCGGGCCCTATTTGCCATGTACAAAGGGGACTGGTACTGGGGATGCCGCAAGACCTTCCCGGGTAACACGATTTATGATTTCAAGGGGAAGAAGTTTTCCTTCGGCCCCAAAGGGGGAGGCTCCTACGGTATGATCAAATACGGCCTTGATGCTCTGGGCCTCAAATTCACGGATTTTGATGCCAAATATCTTTCCGTTGCCGAAAGCGTCAACGCCCTTAAGGATGGATCCATCGAAGGGTATTTCGTGGGTATCGGCACCCCTTCTTCTGCCTTTCTGGACCTGGCCACCATGCCCAGTGGGTTAAAGCTCATTTCCCTGAGTCCGGAGGATATCAAGAGATGTCACCAGAAATATAATTTCTTAACGGAAACAGTGATCCCGGCCAATGCTTACAAGGGGGTCGATTATGAGACCCGCGGCGTAGGGCGATGGCACTTCCTGGTATGCCGGGCAGATTTCCCCGAGGAAGCCGCCTACCAGATCGCCAAAGCCTTAACCGAACATCATAAAGACCTGATGGCTGTGATGGTGGCAGCGAAGTCTTCCACCCCGGAGAATACCGTCCAGCAGACTATCATCCCCCTGCACCCAGGTGCGGAAAAATATTTTCGGGAGAAGGGATATTTGAGATAAACCCCTGAGGCAAGGACCGAGTGAATACGAGAAGAGAGGGAAAAGCAAAGGCCATACTGGACAAGGAAGATGAGAAGACGGGTAAGCGGAAGCTGAGCGGTAGTATGGCCGCCCTCTTTGCCCTCGTGGCCGTATCTATGTCCCTCTTCCACCTTTACACCGCGGGATACATGGTCTTCACAGCCATGGTCCAAAGGAGTATCCATCTTTGTTTTGCTCTAACGCTCATCTTTCTCCTCTACCCGGCGATGGCCAGATCCCCGAGGATGAGGGTGCCACTAACCGACTGGGCCCTCATCCTGCTATCCGTGATTTCCTGCCTTTACATCACCATTAATTGGGAAGGCCTCTCCGAGGCCGTGCGTATTGCTGAACCCACTTGGGTGGACATTATCCTGGGGATTATCGCCACTCTGTTGGTGCTGGAGGCCACGCGGAGGACAGCGGGTATTGCTTTACCCTTAGTGGCTATCGGATTCATTCTATACGGGTTTTTAGGTCCTTACATGCCTGGAATACTCAATCATCCAGGCATCCCATTAAATCAATTCATCGGGATGAATTACCTGTTCAGTGAAGGAATCTTCGGGGTGCCCCTTGGCGTATCGGCCAGTTTTGTGATCATCTTCATCATCTTCGGGGGATTCCTGGAGGAATCCGGGGGGGGGAAATTTTTCATCGACCTGGCGTGCGCTTTTTTTGGGGCCGTGCGCGGTGGGCCGGCCAAGATCGCCATCATCTCCAGCGGATTTTTCGGGACCATATCCGGGAGTGCCGTGGCCAATGTTGTCGGCACGGGAACCTTCACGATTCCGATGATGAAGCGCATTGGCTATCGCCCCCATTTTGCCGGAGCTGTGGAAGCAGTGGCTTCTACCGGGGGATTGATTATGCCCCCGGTGATGGGCGCGGCCGCGTTTGTAATGGCGGAAATTCTCGGGATTTCTTACATCAGCGTATGCATTGCGGCGGTCATTCCGGCTGTTCTCTATTATCTTTCTCTTTTCGTGTTTATCGACTTAGAGGCGGCCAAAACAGGATTGCGGGGGATTCCCAAAGAAGAGAAACCCCAGATAAAACAGGTGCTCCGCGACGGTGGACACCTCCTATTGCCTCCGGTTTTGCTGGTTTATCTGCTGGCGGTGGTGCAGTGGTCTCCGATGAAAGCAGGATTCTATGCGATTGTAGCCACTGTGGCCTGCGCCATGTTGCGGAAAAGCACTCGTCTCAATTTTAAGAAATTGGTGGCTGCTTTGAGAAAAGGGGCTACCGGTGCCCTTCAGGTGGCTGCGGTTTGTGCCTGTGCCGGGATCGTGATCTGTATCGTTTCGATCACCGGGCTTGGCCTGACGTTCTCTTCGGTTTTGATTCAACTGGCCCACGGCAATCTTTTCTTGCTCTTGATCCTGACGATGATCGCCTCCCTTATTCTCGGTATGGGACTTCCGGCCACCCCCTGCTATATCATCCTGGCCGTACTGGCCGCTCCGGCCATCGTTGAAATGAAAATTTCCCCCCTGGCGGCCCACCTTTTCGTCTTTTATTTTGGATGCATTTCAGCGATCACCCCCCCGGTGGCAGTGGCGGCTTACGCCGGAGCAGCCATTGCTGGCTCGGATCCAATGCGCACCGGTTACACGGCCTGGCGCCTGGGACTGGCAGCCTTCATCGTCCCCTTCATGTTTATCTATGGGCCTCCCCTGATCATGGTCGGAACGTTTTTTGAAATCATCCAGGCTTCCATTACCTCGCTGATCGGGGTTGCTTTGCTGGCCGCCTCCCTCCAAGGGTTCGTCCTCACGCATCTTCGGATTGTCGAAAGAATATTTCTTTTCGGCGCGGCCCTGCTTCTGATTAAGCCCGGGTGGAAGACGGACTTGGCGGGTCTGGCCATCGGGATCATTTTGGGAATCATCCACCTCATGAATTACCGGAAAGAGCGCAATCTGGGCAAAGCCATGGCATTTGCGGCAGACCCCCCTGCCAGGGGGGAATGAATGTCTTCGATGAGAAGCCCCGGTTCCATTCTGCGGGACCTCTTAAAGAGTCCAGAGATCCTAATCGCCCCTGGGGCCCACAATGCCTTTACGGCAAGGATCATCGAACAAGCCGGGTTCAAAGCAGCCTACATGACCGGGTCGGGTGCAGCCATGGACCTGCTGGGTTTACCAGACCTGGGGTTCCTGACCATGACCGAAATGGTCACTCACGCCAGAAATATCGTGCAGGCTACGAATCTTCCGGTAATCGCCGATGCTGACACCGGGTTCGGAAATGCCCTGAATGTTTCCCGAACTGTGAAGGAGTATGAGCGGGCGGGTGTGGCCGGGTTGCACATTGAAGATCAGGTTGCCCCGAAACGATGCGGGCATTTCGCCGGAAAAGAGGTCATCTCTTGCGAGGAGATGATCGGGAAGGTCAAAGCTGCGCTGGATGGGCGAAGGGATCCAAGCCTGATGATCATCGCCCGCACCGATGCCCGGGCGGTCTTGGGCATGGAAGAAGCCATCGAACGGGGGATCGCCTACTCCCAAGCCGGAGCGGACATGATCTTCGTGGAAGCTCCGGAATCAGTCGAAGAGCTGCGCTTGATCGCTCGCTCCATACCCGCTCCGGTGATGGCCAACATGAGCGAAGGTGGGAAAACACCTCTCCTTAGTGCCAAAGAGCTGCAGGAGATGGGGTTCTGTTTGGTCATTTACCCGAGGTCGGCGGCGGGGGCCGCGGCCAAAGCCATCCAAGAATTGATGGCTGTTTTAAAGCGGGACGGGACGACAGAGAAATACCTGGACCGGATTATCAGTTTTGAAGGAAGAAATCAAATTACTGGTTTGGCTTTCTACCAAGAATTGGAGAAAAAATACCTGCGGAAGGGTAAAAATTGAGTTGAATCCCAGGCGCCCGTTCTATCGCTCTACCAACTCCATCAGGACTCCATAAGTATTTTTGGGATGCAAGAAGGCGATGCGGGAGCCACGGGCGCCAGGCCTTGGCGCTTCATCGATGAAGGTGATGCCTTTTACTTTCAAAGCCTCCATGGCCTTAGCAATATCCCTTACCTTATAGGCCACGTGCTGGATTCCCTCTCCTCTTTTGGCGATGTGCTTGGCGATGGCACTCTCTGGGTCGTTGTTTTCCAGGAATTCAAAGTCAACATCCCCGATCCTCACGAAAGCCACACGGGTGGTGCCGTGTTCATTTTTTTCTGTTACGGGGAGCTCCAGGATTTGTTCATAAAACCTGATAGTAGCTTCTAAATCTTTAACCGCGATGCCGATATGGTCTATCTTTTCAATCATTCTGCATCTCCTAAGTTGAATAGGATGACTTTATGGCCTGGGCCACAGTCCTGCCCAGCTTCTGGCACTCAGCCAGGTCTGCAGGCTTCGGTTGCCACTTAGCCCGCACCCCCTGGGCAACCACTGGAATCTTGCAGCGGTTGAAATGTTCCTCGATGAGTTTCACTCCTTCCCCGCTCCAGCCATATGTTCCGAAGGAAGCGCCAATCTTATTCTGGAATTTCAAGCCCTTGATATCTTCCAGGATGGGCGTAAGGGTTGGCATAAGCCCCTGGTTTAATGTCGGCGATCCAACGATGATTGCCTTGGCCTTGAAAATTTCGGTGATCACATCGTTCCGATCCGAGATGGCCATGTGGAATAATTTGTGGGGAACTCCTTCGGCAGCCAGACCATCCCCGATGGCCTCGGCCATTCGCCGTGTACCCTCCCACATGGTGTCGTAAAGGATAACGGCGGACTTCTCTGGCACCTGGGCTGCCCATTCTTGATATTTCTTTACGATCTGGAGTGGGTCTTTACGCCAGATGATCCCGTGACTCGGTGCGATCATCTTTACCGGAAGGTTCAGCGCCATAACCTCTTCGATCTTTTTTATGACCAGACTGCTGTAGGGAGTGATTATATTGGCATAGTAC
>JACRCA010000420.1 GCA_016234425.1 Deltaproteobacteria bacterium
AAAGGGATTCCCGATGATCAGATCATTGTCTCCCTGGAGCGGCGCATGAAATGCGGGGTGGGCAAATGTGGCCACTGCCAGATCAACCATGTGTATGTCTGTCAGGACGGCCCAGTTTTCCGTTACGCCAAGATCAAAGACCCGGTATTTTGGGGTTAGACGATGATCTTGGTGAAGAGGGTAGTGATGACGCCCAAGTTCAACTTCCACTGGCCGTAGGTCCGGTCCACCGTCTCCCGATATTCCATCTCCTTGCTCGCCCGCCACTTGGCGAGCTCATCCAGAAAGAGCTGTTCGGCCGGAGTTTTAGCGCCGAAAAGCACCAGGACCCGACCGAAATTAGACCGATGATCCAGCACATAATTAATCAAAGAGCGCAAGGGAACAAGGCCAATTCCTCCGGCTACGAAAAGAAGGTCCTGCCCCTTCATCTCCTCCACAGGAAACCCTTGGCCAAAAGGCCCACGAATTCCCAGAGATGCCCCCCGATCCAGGTTATGCAGGGCTTTAGTCACGTTGCCTACCGCCCGAACCGCCAGTTCGAAAGAACCCTTCTTCGTCGGTGAAGAAGAGACGGAAATGGGCGCTTCCCCGATTCCAAATAGGGAAACTTCGACGAACTGGCCGGGCTGATGTCCCAATTCTTTCCCACTCTGGAGTTTGACCTCGAAGAGCTTTTCCATCTTCGTTAACACCTCGGTCCTGACGATCTCCGCCAGGCTGGGCAAGAAAATGGAAGTTTGCTCCAGTGAGCCAGTTTGAACCTGTGCAGCCGTCATCATCACTTGCCCTCCTTTAACCGGTTGAAAATCTCCACGGGGTTGGCGATGTCCGGCAAACAAGCCGAGGCGCACCTCCCACAACCCACGCATCCATGCTCCCCGTATTTCTCGTAGATATACTTTCCTTTGCGAAAGATCCGGTGCCGGATCCGTTGCGACCGGTCCTCCCGGAAATTCTCTCCCGTAGCCACTTTGGCAAACCCCTCCAGCAAGCACCCATCCCACAGGCGGAACCGCTCCCCTGCGGATAAGTTCAGGTTCACATCGTCCTGCACGTCAAAGCAGTAGCAAGTGGGGCAGACTAAATTACAGGAACCGCAGCTAAAACATTTCTCCGCCAGTTCTTCAAAGAGCTTACTATTGGCCCGATCCGTCAGAAGCTTGGGAAGATCCTCATAAGAGGTATTGATGGTATTGAGGGAGAACATATAGGGGATTTTCTCTTGAACTTCTGCCCGTTTGGCCATCTCTTCTTTTGTTGCTGGTTTGGAGAGCGCCTGTTGTTCCAGGAGCCCCTCCCCTTTCTTCGTGCCCACGGCCACCACGTAGCTTTCTCCCATGTCTGTAAGCAAGAGGTCAAAGCCCTCCTGCACCGTGGCCGAGTTCATAGATTTGCAAAAAGCGTAGGGCGAAGCCCGCTTGATGTCCACACCGATGATCACCGTATCCTGCCGCCTTTTCCGGTAATGCTCATCATCGTTGGCCTCGGCGAAGATGCGGTCGAGTTGGGCAATGCCTTTGATATCGTAGGGATGAACTCCGACGATGGCCAGTGGTCGGCTTTCCAGCACCGGCTCACAACTCACCACTTTCCCCATCTTGAATTTCAGCAGGGTCTCCCGCGGGGGGAGAATATACTTTTTCGGGGAAAAGATGGTTACGTCATAGTCCAGGCATAGCTGGGATGGTGACTCCAGGGGAGCAAACTCATACTTCCCCTCGATTCTCTCCCGAACCCCCACTACCTCCATGGCCCCCATCAGATTTTCGATGAAAAGTGGGAAGTTCTTCTTCTCCAGGGTGCGAAAGGTCATCTTCTCCTCCTTTTGCGGCAATCTTTCATAAACAGGCTCTTACCGCAGAGCACGCTAAGAACTGCTAAGCGCTTAGCGCTATGCGCATAGCGTTTTTGATATTAGCGTTTTCTGTGCTCTCTGCGGGGAATCGATTTTTCAAAGCAAGGTTAACCCACTATCCATCTTTTTCACGATTTGCCGCCCCTCCTGACCCCGGAAGGCTAACCGCAGCTCCTTCAGGCTGGCATCGGCCAGCAGAAAAATAGTGCGGGCACTGCCGATGTCCTCTAAACGGTGGGCATCGGAAGATACAATCCGGGGAAGGCGCAGGGAAGCATCCAAAATCCTCCCTTGTTCCCGAAATTCGCTCCTGCGGCTCATCTCCAGAGCCTCCAGTTCCATATCCGGCGGGATGAATCCCAATTGGCTGATCAGGCTAAAAGAACTTTTGTCAAAATGAGAGGGAATGGCTAACCCGCCGTGCCTTTCCACTCGCTGCTTTACATCCTCCAGGGAGAGGTCCAAAGAGTTCAAAAGCAGCCGTTCCTCGAACCGTATAATGGTCCCTTCCTCGTCCACAATGGGTTGATCCCCGAAGACCTCCGGGTCATTGCGCACATCTGGAAGGTATCGTCGAACCTCCTCATCCCAGGCTGCAATCGAGGACCCATCCGCAAAGAGAGTCAGCAGATGGATTTCCTCGCGAGTTTGCACTTCCATCCCTGGAATAACCTTTACCCCTTGCTTCTCTCCCAGGCGCATGACGACCCGGACATTTTTTGCCGTGTTGTGGTCAGTAATGGCGATGATGTCCAGAGATTCGCTCTTGGCGCGCTCGATGATCTTCCGGGGTGAGAGGTCCAGGCTGGCACAAGGGGAGAGGCAGGTATGAATGTGCAGGTCTGCGCTATATTCGCTTAACAACATTTCCTCGGAGCTCTACAGGCATCCCCCTATTGGCTTTATGGGGCCAAATAGCCGACGCCCGGCTCCTGAATCTCCCATTACCTGCGGATTGTTATATCCAGGACAGTTCCCTGCCCGACCACCGAAGCAATATGAAATTTGTCCGAATTCTTCTGGATGTTCGCCAGACCCATCCCGGCGCCAAAGCCCATCTCTCGGATTTCCTCAGAGGCCGTGGAGTATCCTTCTTTCATGGCCAATTCTATATCTTCAATCCCCTCTCCTTCGTCTTCCACCCGAATGCGCAGCAACTCCGGAGTTACTGAAATAGTCAATGTTCCTTTTCGGGCGTACAGGACAACATTCATCTCCGCTTCGTATGTAGCAATAGTGACCCGCCGGATGACTTTGGGAGAAACGCCCGACTCCTGCAAAATCTTCTTCACTTTACTGGATATCTCTCCGGCATTTGAAAAGTCCCGGCCAATGATTGTAAAGGTCTTTTCGAAGAAAGGCTCAGCGCCCATCCACCGCGCAGCTCCCTTCCTCGACTTCTGAGCAACCCGGCAGCCCGCGCCGGTAGAGACGACCGCAGGCCTCATACATGGGCAGGTCGGTGAGCAACATGGGAATTTTTTTGTCCATCGCTAAAGCGATGGCTTCCCGGTCCGGCTCCTTCCCCCGGACAAAGACCAAGGCTTTAATATTGGCCATCTCTGCCGTCCGCACCACCTGCAGGTTGGTGAGACCGGTCAAGAGCAGAGACTCTTCTTTGGTGAAGGCCAGGACGTCGCTCATCAGATCGCATCCGCAGGCCATTTTGATTTCCATTTGCAGGTCCTGGGGAGCGATGATCACCTGGGCATTGAGGATTTCTTTGACTTCCTGCAGAGTCATCCCCTTCCTCTCCGCTGGCATAATTCTACGTTCTACTCGAAAGTGGCCGGCTTCGGGCCTCGAGAACGCGCAAAAATAAGTTGTCCGCTTAGAAACTTAGCACAGAAATTCTCGCCCTGTCAAACAGGGCACCCTGGCCCATTTCTTAGAATGGATTTTAGCAAATTGCCAGCGCCGGCGAATGACTCACATCAGAGCCAGGAGGGATTGCCTGGCCAGATTCAGATAATGGGAGGGGGTAATGCCCATCTGCAGAGTGCCGAAGACAGCTATGATGAGGGCAATGACCATGGCCGGAGATGTTTCCAATTTGGTAAGTTCCTTCTCGGGGCTGCGCATGTACATCATCACCGTGACACGGAAGTAGAAGTACACAGACAGGGCACTGTTCAAGACGCCAATGATCGCCAGGTGGATGTATCCGGCCTTGACCGCTGCGCTGAAAATATAAAATTTCCCCACGAAACCGGCCGTGGGAGGAATTCCGGCCAGCGAGAACATGAAGATGGCCATGGCCGCAGCCAGAAGCGGATACTTGGAGGCCATCCCGCTGTAGTCGCTGATTTGAATATTCTCCTCGCCCTTCCGCCCATAGAGGATGACGACCCCAAAAGCTCCCAAGTTCATGAAGGCATAAGCCAAGATGTAATAAAGCACGCTGGCTGTGCCCAGTTCGCTGGCGGCCACCATCGCCACCAGAATATAACCAGCATGGGCAATGCTGGAGTAAGCCAGCATACGTTTGATGTTCTTCTGCGCGATAGCTACTACGTTTCCCAGGGTCATGGTCAGGACGGCCAAGACCCAAAGGATCCAGACCCAATCCGTTTGCAGGGAAGAGAGGGCGTACAAGAATACTCGCAGGAAAGCAGCGAACCCCGCAGCTTTTGGCCCCACCGACATGAAAGCCGTGATGGAGGTGGGAGCCCCTTCGTATACATCCGGAGTCCACATGTGGAAGGGGACGGAGGCAACCTTAAACCCGAAGCCGACGATCAGCAAGCCCATACCCATGAGCAGCAGGGGGTCGGTGAGGAGTTGAATCTGGCGGACGAATTCATAGATGCCCTTCAGGTTCGTCGTTCCCGTAGCCCCGTAGATCAGAGCGATGCCGTAAAGAAGAAATCCCGTGGAGAAAGCGCCCAGCAGAAAATATTTCAGAGACGATTCGTTGGACTTGGGCTGTGTCCGGAAGAAACCGGCCAGAACGTAAATGGAGAGAGAGAAAGTTTCCAGGCCTAAGAAGACGATGATCAAGTCTGTGGCGGAGGCCATGAACATCATGCCCACGGCAGCAAACAAAATCAAGATGTAGTATTCGCCGTGCTCGAAACCTTCCTGCCGCAAATAACGGATGGACATCAAAATGGTGAGAGCGGTCGTGATCAGGAAGATGATCTTGAAGAAGAGGGAGTAGTTGTCCACCACCACCATGCGATTGAAGGCATACTCCGATTTTCCCCAGAGGCTAAAGCAAAAGATCAGGGCCCCGACGACTCCCGCCAGGCTCAGGTAAGGGACAGCCCCTTTGGCCCCTTGTTTAGCCAGTACAACGAGGATCAGAAGAACCATGGCTGTGAGGCTCAAAATGAGCTCCGCCCCGATGGCACTCCAGTTTACCGCAGGGATGACCACACTCATGAAAACTCCTCCAATTAAAAGACCGAATTCAGCAGTCCGGAGTCAGCAGTCGGAAATCTGCGACTGAAGATTTATTCTGAATTCTGGCTCCTGGATTCTGCCTTCGGTAAGGCTTGGGCCACAAAAATTTTTTCTCCTTCTGGAAGCGGCAAGCCGGCCCGGTACTTCGTATGCACCTGAGTGAGATAGCTTTTCACCGTCGGTTCCATACGGCTGAGGAAAGTCTGGGGATAGATTCCGATCCAGAAGATAAACACCGTGACACAGCTGAGAACTACAATTTCCCGCCCCGAGAGATCCTTGAGGACCTTATTTTCCGGCTTGGTCAGCTCTCCAAACATCACTCGCTGGTACGCCCAGAGCATGTAGGCGGCCGCCAGAATGATCCCGGTCGCCGCTACCACGGCGAAGACAGCCGTGGCCTTAAAGGTTCCAACCAAGATTAAAAATTCTCCCACAAACCCGTTCAGTCCCGGCAGTCCGATGGACGAGAGGGTAACCACCATGAAGAAGGCTGCGAAGATGGGCATCTGTCTCCAGATTCCTCCAAAGTCGGCGATCATCCGGGTGTGCCTGCGTTCGTAGATCATCCCCACGAGCAAGAAAAGAGCACCCGTGGAGAATCCATGGTTGAGCATCTGCAGAATCCCGCCCTCAATCCCTTGCAGGTTCAGGGCAAAAAGCCCCAGCACCACGAACCCCAAGTGGGAAACCGAGGAGAAAGCGATCAACCGTTTGAGGTCCTGCTGCACCAAGCAGACCAAGGCCCCGTAAATGATCCCGATGATGGCCAGGATGGAAACGAAGGGAACTAACTGGATCGAGGCGTGGGGGAAGAGGGGGATGCTGAAGCGCAAGAACCCATAGGTTCCCATCTTGAGTAAGACCGCCGCCAAAAGGACGGACCCCACCGTGGGAGCCTCCGTATGGGCATCGGGCAGCCAGGTATGGAAAGGAAACATGGGGACCTTGATCGCAAAGGCCACACCAAAAGCCAAAAAAAGCCAGAACTGCACGTTGATCGGAACCTGTAGCTTGTAAACCTCCAGAAGGTCGAAAGTATACGTTCCCGTGGCCGCCCCGTTGTGGAAGTAGAGCACCAGGATGGCCACGAGCATCAACACGCTTCCTACCATGGTATAGATGATGAACTTGATGGCCGCATAGATGCGCCGTTGGGGATTTCCCCAAACCCCGATCAGGAGGTACATGGGGATGAGCATCACCTCCCAGAAGACGTAGAAAAGGAAAAGGTCCAGAGCGACGAAAACCCCGATCATCCCGGTTTCCAAAAAGAGGAGGCAGATCATGAACTCTTTGACCTTATCCTGGATATCTGTCCAACAGGAGATGACCGAGACCAGGGTGAGAAAAGTGGTCAGCAAAACCAGAAAGAGGCTGATTCCATCGATCCCCAGGAAATAACTCATCCCGTATTCGGGGATCCAGGGGGCCTTCTCCACAAACTGCATGGCTGCGGTATCCAACCGGAAGTTGAAGAAAAGGGGCAGGGAGAAGATGAACTCCAGGAGGGCCACTACCAGGGTGATCCAGCGGATGGTTTCCTTCTTCTCTTTATTCACAAAAAGAAGAAGGGCAGCCCCCAGGAGGGGGAAAAAAGTAATCAGGGTAAGAAGGGGAAGTTCTGTCAAGTTCATCAACCGAGCTCCTTTTGCCTAAGCTGAGCGCTGAAAGCTGAAAGCCATTAAAAGAGAAAATACCCAATCATCAGGACAACGCCCACCAATATGAAAAGGGCGTAACTTTGAACGTTTCCAGTTTGCCAATACTTGAAAATCTCGCTTCCACCCCTGACCACGGCCGCCACGCCGTTGACCGTGCCATCCACCAGAATGTCGTCAAAAATCCTCCACAGGAAAACCGAGAAGCGGACCATGGGGCCGACGAAGGCAAAATTGTAAATCTCATCGACCCAGTACTTGTTGGCGATCATTTCATAAGGGGTCCTGTAACGCTCGGCCAGACGGTCGGGCAGGCTGGGGCTTTGGATGTACATGCGGTAAGCGGAGAGGATTCCCAACCCAGCGATGACCATGGAGACAATCATCATGCCGATCTCAAACCCCACCGCGTGGTGGCTAGAGTCGGCCGCTTTTGGGGGCAGGGCAAAGACCGGAGCAAGAAAATCGTGGAATTGATTCCAACCTTCGACGATGGGGAACCCGAGGAAGCCTCCGATCGTCGAGAGGACGGCCAGGATAATCAGAGGCACAGTCATGATACCGGGAGACTCACGGATAGGATGGGCCGCCTGATGATCCACCCGGGATTTACCATGAAAGGTCATAAACACGGCCCGAAACATGTAGGTAGCGGTCATGAAAGCAGCAATTGCTCCCACCAGCCAGAAAGAAAAGCCACCTTGGGTCAGAGCCTTCCAGAGGATTTCATCTTTGGAGAAAAATCCGGCAAAGGGGAAGATTCCCGAGATGGCCAGGGTGCCGATGAGAAAAGTCCAGTAGGTGCGGGGCATGTGAGGTTTGAGTGCTCCCATCCTGCGCATATCCAGTTCTCCGGCCAGGGCGTGCATCACGCTCCCTGCCCCCAGGAAGAGTAGAGCCTTGAAGAAAGCATGAGTCATCAGGTGAAAGATGCCCGCGGCAAAGGCGCCTACACCACAGGCCAGGAACATATAACCTATTTGGCTGATGGTGGAGTAAGCCAGCACCCGTTTGATGTCGTTCTGGGCCAGGCCGATGGAGGCGGCATAGATGGCCGTGGCTGCACCGATCACAGCTACCAAAAAGATAGAGGTGGGAGCCAGGAGAAAGAGCACGTGGCAGCGGGCGACCATATAGACCCCCGCTGTAACCATGGTGGCCGCGTGGATCAGAGCGCTGACCGGTGTCGGGCCTTCCATGGCATCGGGCAACCAGGTGTACAGGGGAATCTGAGCCGATTTGCCCGTGGCTCCCATGAAAAGGAGGAGGGTGGTCAGGGTGATGAGTCCACTGCCCACAGCAAATTTTCCTGGAGCCGCGGCAAAGACAGCTTTGAAATCCAGAGTGCCGAAGGTAACGAAGATCAGGAAAATGGCCAGCAGGAACCCATAATCTCCGATCCGGTTAACGATGAAAGCTTTTTTGCCAGCATCCGAGGCAGATTTCTTCTCATACCAGAACCCGATCAGGAAATATGAGCAGAGGCCCACTCCCTCCCAGCCCACGAAGAAGAGGAGAAAATTGTTCGCCGAAACTAAGAGGAGCATGAAAAAGACGAAAAGGTTGAGGTAGGTAAAATACCGGGAGAAGTCTCGATCCTCATGCATGTAACCATGGGAATAAATGTGAATGATGAAGGAGACGCCGGAGACGACCATCATCATGACAACAGAAAGCGGGTCGATCAGAAAGCCTACGTTCGCCTGAAATTCTCCGGCCAGGATCCAGGTGTAAACGACTTTTTCTAAAGAACGGCTGGTCGGCGGCAGCTTAAGCAGGTCAGCAAAGACCAGGAGGGAGACGAGGAAAGAAAGCCCGATGACCGCGCAAGCGATGAAGCCCACCGCTCCCTTGGACATTCGCCTACCCAAGAAGAGGTTGACGGCAAACCCGATGGCCGGAAACAACGGAATCAAACCCACATAATCCAGCATCCTCAGATCTCCTCTACCATTTCATCAAATTCATCTCGTCGGCATTGACGGTCTCTTTGGTGCGGTACATCGCCATAATGATCGCCAGGCCTACAGCCGCCTCAGCGGCCGCCACGGACATGACGAAGAAAACAAAGATCTGACCGTCCATGGAGTTCAAAAAGCGGGAGAAGGCCACGAAGGCGACGTTCGCTGCGTTGAGCATAAGCTCGATGGACATAAAAATGACGATGGTGTTCCGCCTGAGTAGGAATCCCATTACTCCCACGCTAAATAGGACCGCGCTCAAAATTAAGTAACTGGAAAGAGAGATCATGTTTACTCCTTGTTCAGATCTGGCGCTTGGCCAGGACGATCGCGCCGATGATAGCCACCAGCAGAAGGACCGAAGTGATCTCAAAAGGCAGCAGAAAATCCGTGAACAGCAGCCGGGCCACTACCTCTGTGTTCCCCAGGGCCGCAACCTTCTCCGGCGGGAAATCTCCCTTGCTCCCTTCCAGAAGGACAGAATTGAAAATCATTCCAATCTGGGCCAGCAGCACAATCCCCAAGAAGACCCCCAGGACCCTTTGCAACCTGTATCGGGTAACGATCTTCTTCTCTTTCTCCAGGTTCAAGAGCATGATGACAAAGAGGAATAGGACCATGATGGCGCCGGCGTACACCAGAACCTGGATAATGGCGATAAATGGCGCGTTGAGCAGGAGGTAGATCCCAGCCAAGCAGAAAAATGTGATGATCAGGTAGATGGCGCTGGCCACGGGATTACGCTGCACGATGACCAGAATGGCGGTGATCACGGTCCCCACAGCCAGCACGATGAAGAGAGCAGTTTCAACCATGGCCCAGGCCTCCCTATTTCTGATAGGCGTGAAAGAGTTTATCCCGATTGTAGATCAAATCTTTACGGGTATAATTGGCTGTCTCGTAACTCTCCCGCAGAACAATCGCCCCGTAAGGACAGGCTTCCTGGCAAAACCCGCAGAAGATACAGCGTAGCAGGTCAATCTCATAAACCTTCGGGAACCGCTTATGGGTCGGGCCTTCCCCCGGTTCCACGCGGATGCACTTTGCCGGACAGGCCGCGGCGCAAAGTTCGCAGGCTACACAAATGAGTTTCCCCTCCTCATCCCGCGTCAGTTCATGCAAGCCGCGGAAACGAGGGTACATGACCATCTTCTCCTCCGGGTATTGGAGGGTCACCGGATGGGTAAAGAAAGTGCGAAAGGTTAAGGCCAATCCTTTAAGCAGCGGTTTAATCATCTTTCTCCTCGCGAGCTCTCCCCCAAGGTCCACTCAGTCTGTCAAGGACATGACCACGCCCGTGATCAGGATGTTCAGAAGGGCTAAGGGGAAGAGGACTTTCCAACCAAATTTCATCAGCTGATCATAGCGGAACCGGGGATAGGTGGCCCGAACCCAGATGAAAAAGAAGATGAAGATAAAGACCTTGATCAGGAACCATACGACGGGGGGCAGGAAAGGGCCCTGCCAGCCGCCGAAAAAGAGGGTCACCGCCAGAGAGCTGACCACCAGGATGTGGGCGTATTCCGCCAGGTAGTACAGCCCGAACTTCATCGAACTGTACTCCGTCTGGTAGCCGGCCACCAGCTCATTTTCGCATTCCGTCAGGTCGAAGGGGGTACGGCTACACTCGGCCACGGCAGAGATCAGGTAGATGAGGAAACCCAGAGGCTGGTAAACGATGAACCATACTTGGGATTGGGCCTGCACGATCTCCCCAGTGGACAGAGATCCCGTGATCATGAGGACGCCAATGATGGAAAGCCCCAGGGATAATTCGTAGCTGATCATCTGCGCCGAAGAGCGGATTCCCCCCAACAGGGAATATTTATTGTTGGAGGCCCACCCCCCCATGACTACTCCATAGACCCCCAGCGAGGAAATGGCCAAGAGGTAGAGCAACCCCACGTTTACATCCGCTATCACCAGGTCCACCTTCTGCCCCAGGATGGTGACGCTATCGCCAAAAGGAATGACGGCATAGCTCATCAAGGCTGTGATGACGATCACGGTTGGCGCCAAGGTGTAGATCACCCGGTTGGCATGGGGCACAACGATGTCCTCTTTGAAGAAAAGTTTAAGGCCATCGGCAATGGGCTGGAGGAGTCCGAAGGGACCGACGCGATTCGGCCCATAACGGACCTGCATGTGGCCCAGGACTTTCCTCTCCATCAGGGTCATGTAGGCCACGATGAGGAGCATGGCGGTAAAAACTACCAGAACTTTAACCAAGGCAATGAGAAGATAAGCCAGCATATCTTTTCCTTCCCAT
>JACRCA010000418.1 GCA_016234425.1 Deltaproteobacteria bacterium
CATCATCTTTAGCGCATCGAGCATGATCTTACGGTTGAAGGTAGATTCTCCGGCCTTCCGCTCTTCCAGGATGTATGGCACTTCTTTGATCCGAAATCCCCGTTTGTAAGCCTTGTAAAGAACTTCCTCGACGACCGGGGGGCCTTTGGACATGATTTCATCCAGCTCGATGGCCTCAAGAACCTCTCGCCGGAAAACCCGGTAACCCGAGGTGCAATCCCGGATGGGGAGACCGAGGACCTGCCGGATATAAGCATTGGCCAGGCGGGTGATCAATTTGCGGAGAAAATGCCTTCCCCGCTCCCCGCCCCCTGGAACAAGGCGAGAGCCGATGAGCAGGTCGCAATCCTCCATCTGATTAAGAAAAAAAGGAATATAAGAGGGCTGGTGAGAAAAATCGGCATCCATCTCAATGATCAAGGGAACCCCCTGAGCGACAGCGTATTGAAAACCCACAATCCCGGCTGTGCCCCGCCCGCGCTCTTCCTGGCGAACGATCAGATGCACCCGAGGGTCTTCCTGTCGCAGTCGCTCAACGATGGCTCCAGTCCCATCGGGAGAGCTATCATCTACAACTACGGCGCCGATGTCCGGGCCTTGTTTAAGAATCTCACGCAGAAGTTGCTCAATGTTCGGCGCCTCGTTGTATGTGGGCACCATGGCCATGGCTCTCATAAGGATTCCTCCGGCCGGTGAGCGATCCTTCTGAAGGAAAGGTTTCCGGCAAAGACTAAAGATACACCCAGGGAAGTTTCTATCAGAAAGGAAAGAGCATGCAGAACAATGGCATACCCTAAAGCTATTTCCTTGCTCACCTCAAAGGACATCAAGACGAGGATAACGACATAATGAAACGTGCCAATGGCCCCGGGGGAGGAAGGGATGATCTTCCCGAAAGCCGCAAAGACCACTACCATGATGGCTGTCTGAAACGGCAGGAAGAGCCCGCAGGCCGCTAAAACCAGGTAGGCGACCAGAAAAGCCATGACCCACATGGAGGACAGGGCGGCAAAAGCATAAAAAATATAGCGGCCCGTAAGCACCCGCATTCCTTGGAAAATATTATTCAGGATCGACTGAATCTTACTGGCGAACCGGTCAGGGAAGCGGCTCAGAAGCTTGTTGACAAATCCCAGAAATTTTTCCTCCCGGCGGGCCACAAGGAAAAGAACCAAGATCATTCCCAGGGCGATGAAACCCACCAGAGTTCCGCTGGTCTGCAGCCAGGGCGGCAGCGAAACGGAGGGCAAAAGAAGCAGGAAGAAAATGGTTAAAATGAGGATGTCCAGAAGGTGTTCTACGGCCACGGTGGATAGGCAAAGGGTCTTAGGAAGTCTCTCCCTCTCTCCCATCAAATAGCCGCGGGCCAGTTCTCCCATCTTGGCCGGGAAAAGATTATTGACCATCAACCCGATGATCAAAACAATAGTGGCAGAAGTTACAGAGATAGATTTCTTAGCCGGCGTGAGCAAATAGCGCCATCCGTTTCCTTTCAGGAAGAAGCAAGAAATCTGGCCGGCCACAGCTGGAAAGAGAAATACATAATTGACCGAGCGGAGGGACGCCCAGAGGGCGTGAAAGTCGATCTTCCTCAGGGAAAGATAGACCGCAGCAGCACTGATGATGAGGCCAATCAGAAAATTCAGGTGCGTTCGCCAGAAGGAAGCCATCCGCATCAAGCTTGCTTTCTCCGCCCAAGACCGGGAAGCAAGGCCTGGATTTTTCTCGTCACCTCCTCCACCGAGATGGCCTCCATGCAACTGGGCGAAATAGAGCAGCTCCTCCGGTAACACGGCCCGCAGGAAAGGGGCGTGGTGATTTTCTCTCCCCGTCCGTAGAGTTCGATCTCCTGGGCACAGGTCGGCCCGAATAGGGCCACGACTTTTTTCTTCAGGCCGATGGCCAGATGCAGGGCAGTCGTATCCCCGGTGACTACGGCATCACAGAGATTCACCAAGGCGGCAAACTGTCCCAGAGTATTGTCGCACCCCGTGTCGATCGCTGTCCCTTTTGCCTTGCGCATGATGTGGCTATTGCGCTTTCTTTCGTTGGGGCCGCCCAGTAAAAGAATGCGGGTTCTGGGCTTCTTCGCCAGTCTTTCGATTAATTTTAAATATCCTTCCACTGTCCAGGCCTTATTGGCAAAGACATCCCCAGCTCCCGTGTTGAGTCCGATGGTTGTTTCGCCCTTCCTCAGGCCCACCTGCCTAGCAAAGGCTTCGGCAAAAGCCAGGTCCTCGGGCGACAGAAAAAGGAGATATTCATCCTTTTTATAATCCAGCTCCGCAACATCAAAAATCAACTCCGGGTAAGTTTTTTTATTTTGATAAAATTTGAGTTCATCGGACAACCCGAGGAAGAAGGCATATTCACTCGCTCGACTCAAGGGGAACACATTTCCCTCCAGGCCCAGCCCAAAGCCTTTCTTCTCTCTTGCGTTGACCTTCGAGGTCAGAGCCGCACCCCTGGGCTCTTTCTCCAGGCCAATGACCAGGTCAAAGGTCTCCAGTTCCAGTGCCAGAAGGGAGGAAAAATCGAAGGCCAAGAGGCGGTCGATGTATGGATTATTCTTTAAAAGGGGAAACGCCTCTTTGTCCGCTACCCACGTGATGTGGCTTTGCGGGTACGCCCTTTTCAAGCCAGAGAGCAAGGGCGTAGTGCGCAGGACATCCCCGATCGCCGCCAGCTTGACGATCAGGATGCGCTGGCCCATCGGATCGTACTCCCCGCATCCCTCACAGATCTGCTTGAACTTGCAAGGCCGATCCCCGAGAAAATGCCGACAATCCAACCGCCAGGAGCTCATCCTTTCTTCTCCGGCACCCAGTCAAAACGATGGAACTGCATCGTGAAGGTTCCCCGCCCCTGGCTTAATGATCGCAGGTCTGTAGAATACCCGAACATTTCCTTCAGGGGAACATAGGCCTCCACCACGCTGATTTTCCCTTTGGACTGAATCTGCTCGATCCGGCCCTTCCGAGCGCTCAGATCCCCTATGACCTCTCCCAGAAACTCTTCTGGCACCACCACTTCCGTCTTCATGATCGGCTCCAGCAGGACAGGCTGAGCTTTCTGACATCCCTCTCGAAAAGCCATGACTGCAGCCACCTGGAAAGCCAGGGGTGTAGCATTTTCCTGGCGATAGGTCCCTCCCAGGAGGCTGACCTTCAGATCCACCACAGGATACCCGGCCACCACACCAGTACCGGTGGATTCCTTGACACCGGCCTCGATGTTGGGAATGAACTCTTGGGGGATCGTTCCGTCGGTGGAAGCGTTGCTGAATTCTACCCCTGAGCCACGGGGCCGGGGTTCCAGCCGCAGGCGCACATGCCCGAAATGCCATACTCCATCAATCTCCCTCTCGAACTTCCCCTCGGCTTCCACTGTCTGGGTAATAGTCTCCCGGTAGACTACCTGGGGCTTGCCAACGTTCACTGAAACGTTGAAATCTTGTAAAAGCCGCCGGACAATCACATCCAGGTGAAGCTCGCCCATACCGGAGATGATCGTCTGCCCCGTGTCCTCGTCAAATTTCACCCGAAAGGTGGGATCTTCGTCAACCAGCTTTTGCAGGAAGAAATCCAGCTTCTCCTGATCAGCCCAGGACTTCGGTTCAATGGCCACGGAAGTAACAGGCTCGTAGAAATCGATGCGTTCTAAGGTAATCGGGTGGGACTCGTCGCAGAGCGTATCGCCGGTGGTGGTCTCTTTCAGGCCGGCGGCAGCGACAATGTCTCCGGCCCGAACTTCCTGGATCCTTTCCTTCTTATTGGCGTGCATGCGGAAGAGGCGCGCCACTCGCTCCCGCTTCCCTTTGGTGGAATTATATACCTCCTGTTCAGGACGCAGGACCCCAGAGTAAACCCGGAGGTAGGTCAACTTCCTGCCTTCTTCGGTCATGATCTTGAAGGCTAAAGCGGCAAAAGGCTCCTGGTCGGAGCTGCGGCGAGATTCTGAATTACCCGTCTTGGGGTTGAATCCCATGACCGGCGGAATATCCACCGGAGCTGGCAGATAGTCCACCACCGCATCCAAAAGTGGTTGAATGCCCTTATTCCTCAGGGCGGCTCCACAGAGCACGGGCACGAGCTCGAATTTCAGCGTAGCTTCTCGCAAAACCGCTTTGATCTCTTCCGCGGTGACCTCCTGCCCTCCCAAATATTTTTCCATGAGAGAATCACTTTTTTCAACCAGAGTTTCCACCAACTGGTCGCGATATTTGCGGGCTTCGGAGAGAGAATCCGCCGGGATGTCTATTTCCTGAAAAGTGGCCCCCAGCGTCTCTTCGTCCCAGATGATGGCCTTCATTTTGATCAGATCTATGACCCCTTGAAAGTTCTCCTCCTGGCCTAGAGGGAGCTGAATGAGAATGGGCCGGCCTCCCAGCTTTTCCTTAATCATCTCCGCCGTCCCGAAAAACCTCGCTCCCACCCGGTCCATCTTGTTGATGAAGGTGATCCGGGGAACGCGGTATTTATCTGCCTGATGCCACACTGTCTCCGATTGGGGCTCCACTCCGCCTACCGCATCAAAGAGGGCTACCGCCCCATCCAGCACCCGGAGACTTCTTTCCACCTCGATGGTGAAGTCCACATGCCCGGGCGTGTCGATGAGGTGGATTTCATAACCCTTCCAGGGGCAGGTGGTTACAGCAGAAGTGATGGTAATACCCCTCTCCTGCTCCTGGGGCATCCAATCCATGACAGCTTCCCCATCGTGGACTTCGCCCATCTTGTGGGATCGGCCTGTGTAGTAAAGGATGCGCTCCGTAACCGTGGTCTTCCCCGCATCGATGTGGGCCATGATCCCGATGTTTCGAATTCTGTTTAACCGGCTTTTGCCTTTGGGAGCAGCCATCACAATAGTCTTTTAGTCATTAGTCAAATAGTCAAATCGTCTCATAACCATTGATCATTGATTATTGCTAGTTGCCTACTATCTATTGCCTGTTGCCTTGTGCCTTGGGCCATTAAAAGTACTTCTCCCGCATCTTTCTGGAAAGCTCGGATAAAAGGCTCATAGCCCGTTCTGAATCTTCCACAGACATCAATCCCATTCCGCAAGTGGGAGTGAGGAGGCCCCTTTCCCGCAGGGTTTCTTCGGAGATTCCCTTTTTCGCCAACTGGCCAAATTCCGCCTCCAGCTTCTCCATGAGAGCTTGAACTGTTTCTTTCCCGGTAAACTCCGAGGTGGGCACGATTCCCCACGCCAAAACCCCCCCGCGGCAGAGAAAATCTTCTATGGCTTCAGGATAAAGAGAAAAACCCTCGAAGAACCCCCAAGCATCGAAATTGACGATGTCCGCCTTGGTCGAAAGGAGCAGGGACCAATCCGTGTTTCCACAGCAATGCACCCCCACCCGGGCCCCCTGGGTCTGAAATTCTTCGATTGCTTCGTTCAACCGTTGGGAAATGGTTTTTCCATCCACGCTGAAAAAAGCCGACCCATAACCAGAGAGGGCCGGCTCGTCGAGAAAAAGAATGACATCTGCACAGACTGTCTTCATCCTCTGAATGATCCATCGGCCCCGAAGCAGGAGTCCTTTAAAGAGGGCATCGAAAGCTACCTCGTTGTGGATGACATCCTTCCCATTGCCGTTCTGCACAGCCAGACCGAAAGTAACCGGCCCAACGATCTGTCCCTTAAAAAAATGAAGGTGAAGAGGAGGAGTTCTCTCCAGATATTGAATCATGCCCTCAAAACCACCAGCATACCCCAAAGGAATGCCGTAGGTATCGACTTCTCCAGCCAAATAGGAGTTGTAAACTTTTTCTAATTCTTTAGCTCCGTCGAGAGTGGCATCGAAGCGAATCTCTCCCTTTGATTCATCAACTTTAAGGAAAGGAAGACCGGGGCTGGCCTGAATATTCATACTTTCCAGAATGCTGTATTTGGGGAGTTGGGGCCAGAAAGGAGTTTGGGGTAAGGTCCGGGCGATGAGCGTTAAGGCTCGCTGCGCGTCTTTATGGGGAAGGCTGCCCACGCCAGTGGCCAGAAAGCAAGGATTAAAAAATTTTCCGTAACATGCTTCCATCTTATCCAGTCTTTAAAACTTTTTCCCACGATCTGGAAATATTCCCCCGAGTCTTTCCTACAGGCCCACAAAAGAATAGGGGAAAGACATTGATTTATTTCAAGAAATTATAGTAGGCAATTTCCCCTGCCTTGTCAAGATAAAAGGCTCGCGCCTACCAGCCAGAACCTTGACATCAACAGAGATACCTTGTACTCTACTTACGCGGCCCAAAAAATTTGGCATCAAGATCCCTATGATGAAATAAGGAAATTTCACCGCAGAGAACGCAAAGAACGCTGAGGAAGAAAAAAACAAAGAGCGGTGAATAATATGCTGATTGCTGCTCTTTTTAGGGGGGTGAGCAATGGTCCAGGAGAAAAAGAAGGACGAAATGACCCTCACTCAATTTCTGGAGGCTGTGGCAGAAGGAAGCGCAACCCCAGGGGGTGGGAGTGTCTCCGCTCTGGCTGGCAGCCTGGGGGCAGCTCTGGTAGAGATGGTGGTCAACCTGACTCTTGGCAAAAAGGGCTTCGAGGCTCAAGAGGCAGAATTGAAGAAGATACGCCAGGAAGTTCGATCCCACAGGGAGGCTCTCGCCGCCACCATCGTGCAGGATATCAAGGCCTACCAGGAGGTGATGATCGCATACCTCCTCCCCAAGACAAGCGAAGAGGAAAAAAGAAAGCGCAAAGAAGAAATCCAGAAGTCCTTGAAGAAAGCGGCCGACCCTCCCCTCTTCACTGCCGCCACCAGCCTTAAAGTGATGAAGCTCTGTCAGGAAGCGGTGGAAAAAGGAAACCCCAACACCATCAGCGATGCCGCCATCGGAGTTCTTCTGGCGGACGCCGCTTTGTTGGGAGGGATATTCAACGTCCTGATCAACCTCTCCGCCCTGGATGACAAGACTTACGTGGAAAAAATGAAAAAGGAACTCCGGCGTTTACGGCTGGAGGGGGAAAAGATAAAAAAATCAATCCTGGGGCGGGTTAAAGAGAAAATTTACTAATACAAACGCATTAAATAACCTGTCATTGCGAGGAGCGGAGCGACGAAGCCCTGTCCCGAGTGAAGCGAGGGAACTCTTGAGATTGCCACGGGCCCCGCCCTCGCAACAACTTCGTTGGATTGCCGCGCCCTTCGGGCTCGCAATG
>JACRCA010000427.1 GCA_016234425.1 Deltaproteobacteria bacterium
AATGATATCAACCGATTCAAGGGTTTCAAAGCTCATATAAAAAGGTATCCCGTCCAATCCTTCTGGACTTACTCGGTGGAAGTGGGGGTAGGGATCTTTGCCCGGGACAAAGGAAAGTACAAGCAGTGGCGGGACCTTTCCGGGCAGCCAATTTTTACCGGACCTCTGCCCTGGGACGTACGGGCCCATCTGGAAAGGGCTTTCAAAGCGCTGGGGATCACCCATATATACCGTGAAATGGACCTGTCGTCGGTAGGGTCGCAGCTTGAGGCCGGCGTTATCAAGGCTTTCAACACGTATACGAATGCCGAGGTGACGACAGCCCCTTGGATCATCGAGATATCAGTCGGCACAGACTGGGCCATCCTCAATCCCAGCCGAGAGGAAATTGAGCTGCTGCGGAAGGCTGGGTTTTGGGTTGCCGAAGTGAAACCAGAGGCCTTCAAAAAGGACATCCACGCCGAAAAGGCTATCTTATTGCCCTTCTACTATGGATTCCATGTAGGCCTGGAGGTGCCCGAGCAAGACGTCTACAAGATGTTGATCATTATCGAAAAAAATGCGGCTGAGCTGACCAAGGCAGACTCCGCCTATATGCAAATTAAAACGGATATGCCCGGCTTCCAGCGCAAGGGGGTCGAATCGGCGCTCAATTTCGTTCCCATCCATCCCGGCCTGGCGAAGTACATGCGGGAGCGCAGGGTGTGGGATTCCAAGTGGGACGATCGCATCGCCAAGTCCAAGTAGCGGCCGCACTAGCCGGGGCCGTCCCAGCTACCTTGATCTCAGGCATCATCCGGTGGAACACCGAAGTATTCCGGCATTGAATGACAGGAAGAAGTTTCAGGTTTACGCCTGATTACCCCAAGACGAGAAGGGAGTTTACAACCGCATGAGTTCCCCCGGGGCTCAACCCGCGCCGCAACCATATGCATTAAGCCGGGTCCTCTTCTTTCTCTTCGCTCTCTTTTTTTTCGTATACCTCTTTCGATACTACTTTACCGGCGTCGGGGGGCCAACCTATCTTGCCGTCATCCTGGTTCCGGTCACTTTCATCCTCTTCACCCTGGATGCCCTGCGCAACAACGACCTTTATCCCAGGCTTGGGTCCACCACTAACAACATCATTGCGGGCGTTTACATTGCCCTGTCCATTGTTGCTCTCCTGTACATTGGCATCGAGTTCGAAGAGATAGGCACGGTGCGGGCAGGTGTATGGAGCACGACCGACCTGGTGGTTGGGGGCCTAATGGTCTGCCTGGTGATGGAGTACACTCGAAAGAGACACTTCCCGCTCTTCATCCTCAACGTCTTCCTGATCTTGTATGCAATATACGGCTGGATCGTGCCCGGCATGTTTCGGCACCCAGGTGTAGACTGGGGCCGGATCCTGAGCTCTATGAGTGTGGAGATGGCGACGGGAGTTTTTTCACGACTTCCCCAGCTGGCCCTCACTCTGATCGGGTCTTTCATTCTGGTTTTGAGTGTCTTGCGCGCCTTCGGCTGTGTGAACTCGATCATCAATACCGCTTCGCGGCTCGCCAACAAGTCGGCCCATGCCCTTCCGCAAGCGGCGGTCCTGGGGTCGATGGGGGTGGGGACCGTGACCGGCAGCGGAGCGGCAAATGCTATAACCATCGGCTCGGCCACCATCCCGGCCATGATCGCCAGCGGGATACCCAGGGTGAACGCCTCCGCCATCGAGACCTCTGCCTCCCTTGGTTCCCAACTCATGCCGCCGGTTATGGGAATTTCCGCATTCCTCATGGCCGAGTTCCTGGGGAAGAGCTATTTCGATGTCGTGGCGCGGGGGTACGCGCCAGCTTTGATTTACTATGCCGGGGTCAGCGCGGGTGTCTACCTGATCTCCGTTCGTTACCAGACCGGCATAGCGGGAATCCCGGTCGTGAAGACGGGCATCTTAGACAAGATCAACCTCCTCATTTACTCGGGCGTTATTGCAGGGCTAATACTCCTTATGGGGGTCGCTCAGGTGGTGCCGATGCTGGCCGCTTTGAGAGTATTCGTCGCGGTTGGTATCGTAGTCTCGGTGATCTTCATGCTCACAACCCTTCGGTCCCGCCCTTCCCGGGATCTCCGGCCCCTGGCCGCTCCATTCCTCCGCTTCATTGACCACTTTGCAACCATGACCTCTGACCTGACTCTTTTACTGTCGACCCTATCCATCATGACCGGTGTGATTGTCATCACGGGAGTTACGACGAAAATGGGGTTCCTCCTGATGGAGGCAGCGGGCTTTCATCTCGTGGCGATGATTCTTGTGGCCTTCTTTTTCGGGGCTCTCCTCGGCACCGGGTTGCCCCCGGCGCCAACCTATATCATCACCGCCCTGGTGATCGCCCCCGCCATGACTAAG
Source organism: Deltaproteobacteria bacterium (assembly GCA_016234425.1). Classification (GTDB taxonomy): domain Bacteria; phylum Desulfobacterota; class SM23-61; order SM23-61; family SM23-61; genus JACRCA01. The sequence goes on from JACRCA010000427.1 coordinate 2,378, forward strand.
GTTGGCGTTGAGCCCTGGGTCATCCACTTCTTCGCTTTCTTCGTGGCAGTCTGGGGTGAACTGACGCCGCCGACCTCCGTTGTGGCCGCCGTGACCGCTAAAATCGCCGACGCCCCCTTCATGGGGACATTGTTTAGGGGAATCCAGCTATGCAGTGTCCTGTTTGTGCTGATGGGGGGGGTTTTTGCCAGGCCCGAACTAGTGATAGAGCCTGGGATGGCCCAGGTGGGCGCCATGTTTCTGCTCATGGCCGGCACGGTGGGCATCCAGTTTAGCATTCAGGCGGAATACAGCAACAAGAGGGGACGAGACGTGGTCGCCAGGATTGCCCTGGCAGGCTTCTCCCTCATAGTCGTCTTTCACCCGAGCACGTTCCTCGCTACCATGGCCATAATACCCATTGGGGGCTTCGTGGGGTACTGGTTCGTGAAACAAAGGAAGAATCTGTCTTAAATGAATGATTAAGGGGGATTCTCCACCCCTTACTTTTCCGCCATTCTCCTCTTCCTTTTTCCACCTCTATTTTTGATTTTTACACCCTGCATCCTGGTATTCTGGGCCCTTTTCGTGGACGGGGACGTTCGTTCCGAAATTGCTTTGCTGAAATCTAAATATATTAGATCGCAAAGCACGTTCCGCACGAACGTCCCCCTCCTTTTTCTTTCCAGCGAAATACGTTAAAGCACGGCGGGTGAGCGGGGTTGGTAGATTGTCGGGTCAAATCGCCACCATTACAGATCCAACGTTCCCTGCTTCAGAAATTCCCCCGTTCCAGGTTTTATTCCTCTATCTCATTCGGCTAATTCAAAGAAAAGCGCTGCTGTTGTGCGGATTCCGTTCTTAAAACAGTCGATGACAAGGTTTTCGTTGGGGGCGTGGTTGTTTTCGTCGTGGTTCCCGTAAGGGATGGAAAGAATGGGAATATCCAGAATATTTCGGATGGCAGCTCCGGGGAAGCTTCCTCCCCCTGACGGAACAAGAACGGGTTCCTGCTGGAATCCCCGGCGGATGGCCTCGGTGAACTTCGGGGCCAGGGGATGATCCACCGACGTGCGGGAAGGATGGTAGATGTTGAGCATCATCACTTCCAGGTCGTCGAACCCGTGCTTCCTTACGTGCCTTAAAAATTTCTGGTAGATGTCTTCCGGGTCCTGGTTCACTACGACCCGCATGTCCATTTTAAGGGTCGCCCGGCAGGGAAGGACGGTCTTACTGCCCGGTCCCCCATATCCCGAGGTAAAACCGGCGATGTTCAGGGTGGGACGGAACATGAGCTTCTCCATGAAGCTTACATCTTCTGGGGGGGTAAACTTTTTTAATCCATACTTCTCCATGAACTTTTTTTCATCAAAGGGAATTCTGGCCATCATCTCCCGCTCTTTTGGAGTGGGGGGGACGATGTTATCGTAAAAACCCTCAATAGCCACAGTTCCATCCGGATTCCGTAAGGTAGATAGAAATTCAACCAGGCGCCAGGCCGGGTTGGGAATGGGGCCACCGAAGTTTCCGGAATGAAGATCCGTATTGGCCCCGCGGGCGTTGACTTCGACATAGAGAACCCCTCGATTGCCGAAGCTCAGACGGGGACGGCCAGAGGTGTCCATGGGCCCATCAGAGTTCAAGGCCATATCGGCGGCAAAAATATCTTTATTGGCCTTGCAGAATCCATTCAGGCTCGGGCTGCCCACTTCCTCCTCAGGGTCGAGGAGAAATTTAACGTTGATCGGCATTCGCCCAATGGTTTTGAGTACTGCTTCGATCGCCTTGAAGTGGGCGAAGAACTGGCCTTTATTATCCGCGCTGCCCCGGCCGTAGATTCTTCCATTCCGAATGGTGGGCTCGAATGGGGGAGAGTCCCAGGCCTCCAGGGGCTCCGGTGGCTGAACGTCAAAATGCCCGTAGATCAGCAGAGTGCGCCGCGCCTCGGGATTGAGGATCTCGCCGTAAACCAAAGGCGGATTTCGCTTCCCTCCCATCGGGAGGATGCGGGGTTTTATCCCGATCTTCTCCATCATCCCCACCAGAAGGCGTGAGCATTCCTCCACCCCCTCCCAACGGGCGCTGATGGAAGGCTGCCGCAAAAGAACAAAAAGCTCCTCGATGAAACGGTTTAGATTCTCATCGATGTACTGATAGACTTTTTCCACGTTCGATCCTCCTTTCGGGATAGAAAAAGTTCGGAGTATTGAGTTCGGAGTTCGGAGAAAAGAACTAGAAAAAAGTTCCGGTTCTAATACTCCGAACTGTTTTTATCTATTTCTCGTATGTGGGTCCAGCCAATCCCTAATGCCATCTCCCATCAAGTTGATCCCCAGGGTTGTAAAAAAGATGGCCGAGCCTGGGATGGCTGCCAGCCACCATAGACCGAGCATATAAGACCGCCCTTCGGCCAGCATTCCTCCCCAGGAAGCCATGGGCGGTGGAATGCCGAGTCCAAGGAAACTGAGGAAGGATTCCCGGATGATCATACGGGCCAGCTCAAAAGTCGCCAGAACGATGATGGAGCTGGCGAGATTGGGCAGGATATGTTTCAGGATCACCCCGCTATCGCGGCCACCCAGAGCCCGGGCCGCAGTCACGAAATCGTGGCCCTTAAGTTCTATGACCTCGGCGCGCACCAGCCGCGTATAGATTGGCCACCCGGTCAAGCCCAGAACCATGACCAAATTTTTATAGCCCGGCCCTGTCGCGGCCATCACCGAAATGGCCAGAAGGATGTACGGAAAGGACATCATAATGTTCACGCAGTTACTGATGATCGAGTCCAAGATTCCACGGTAATATCCAGCAAGGACTCCCAGGATGATTCCCACCAGAGCAGAGAAAGACATGGTGAGAAAGCCGACAGAAAGAGAGATGCGCGCGCCGTAGATCAAGCGGCTGAGTATATCTCTTCCTACCGGATCCGTTCCCAACTTATACCGAGGATCGGCCTTTTCCTCCCAGAGGGGGGGCTTCAGGCGCGCCACCAAATCTTGTTCCAGGGGATTTTCGGGAGAGAGGAAAGGAGCCAGGAGAGCTACAGCCACAACGAAGCTAACCATGCCCAGCCCTGCCATTCCAACGCGGGCCTGCCCCATTCGGTGCAAGATTTTTTTTAAGCCTTTTCTTTCGCCTCTTAACAATTCCCTTAGACTCCTCAGCCAAAACGTACTTTCGGGTCAAGCCAGGCAATGGTAATGTCCGTAAGCAAATTGGCCAAGACGATCAAAATGGCGAAGAGCGCCACAGCAGCCTGGACTACGGGAAAATCGGAATTAAAAATGGATTCTACGACCAGACTAGCCACGCCGGGCCAGGCGAAGATTGTCTCCGTGATCACTGCTCCCCCTAACAACATCCCGAACTGAAATCCCAGGATGGTGATTACAGGAATAAGGGCATTTCGCAGGGCATGTCGAAAGAGCACTGCTCTTTCCCCCAAGCCTTTAGCTCGGGCCGTTCGAATATAATCCTGGGAGAGAATCTCAATCATTCTTGATCGAGTCAGGCGCATCAGGATGGGGAGCAAGGACACGGCAATTCCCGCAGCCGGCAGAATAATATGCTTGAAACTCCCTGCACCCGAGGCCGGCAACAGACGAAGCTTCACCGCAAATATAATGATCAGCATGATGTCCAGCCAGAAAAGGGGCATGGCCTGCCCCAGAACGGCCAGAACGGAAGCAGAATGGTCATGGATTTGGTTACGGCG
>JACRCA010000424.1 GCA_016234425.1 Deltaproteobacteria bacterium
CTACCCATTCCCTCCCCCTCAAGAGGGGGAGGGTTGGGGAGAGGGTGATTCGGCATTCCGCAATTTACAAGGGGATTTTAAGAAATGAAAACTGACCTGCTTTCTGTACTGGAGAAGGCCAGGATAAAAGGCTGGAAGAAGGTGAGAGTTGAGTTCACTGGCGGGCCTCTTCTGGTCTCGGTACCAGCGGATTGCGTCGAGCTGACCATGAAGAAAGCCGAGGTCTTGAAAAATCCCTCCAAGGAAATTGAGCGGGCCCTCGATAAACCCATGGGGAGGCAGAATTTAGGGGAAATCATCAAAGGCAAGGGCAAACCTGCAGGTGAATTGAAGGTGGCCATCACGGTCTCGGACATCACCCGACCGGTCCCCTACAAAGGAAAAAATGGAATTCTTTCTCCTCTCCTGAAAAAACTCCGGGCTCAAGGAATCCGCCACCAGAACATCCTGGTCATCGTGGGAACGGGGACGCACAGGGCCAGCACTGCGGAAGAAAAAGTCGCAATGTTCGGAAAAGAAGTGGTTTCGGCCTATGAGATTCAAGACCATGATTGCGAAAATAAGGCCTCCCTTGTCTATATAGGGAAGACGCCGACGGAGACGGAAGTTTTCTTGAATAAAAACTTCTATGAGGCGGACTTGAAGATCGCCACTGGCTTAACGGAGAGCCATTTCATGGCCGGGGCTTCTGGGGGGAGGAAAGCGATTTGCCCGGGGTTGGTGGACGAGCGGACCATTCAGAAATTTCATGGCCCGGAATTTTTGGAGTCTCCTCTGGCCACTAATCTGGTCTTCGAGGGGAACCCTTGCCACGAAGAATCCTTGGCAGTGGCTCGGGCTGCGGGGGTGGATTTCGCCATTACCGTGACCCTGGATAAAGATATGCGCCTGACCGGGATCTTCGTCGGCGACCTGGAAAGGATATTGCAGGAGGCTGTGAGCAAAATCAAATCCTATGTTGAGATTCCGGTGGAAGAAGAGTTTGACATCGTTTTGACCCATGGTGGGTATGTGGGCCGGAACCACTACCAAACTGCCAAGGCTGCGGTAGGGGCGCTTGCGGCAGTGAAAACCAATGGAGTCATTATTATTACGGCAGACAACCGGGATGAAGAACCCATCGGTGGACCCGAGTATAGGACCCTCACCCATCTTCTGAAACTTCAGGGAGCAGAGGGATACGTGGATTTGCTCAGGTCTCCCGCATGGAAATTCACCAAGGACCAATGGGAGCCTGAGGTCTGGGGCAGAGTGCTAAGAAAAGTGGGAGAGGAAGGATTGATCTACTGTACTTCAGACATCCCCGAGAAAACTTTCGCCATGCTTCCCGGAATCAGTGGCTATGAGTTTCTCACTCCGGCAGGCAGGAAAAAAGCCCGAGTCAAGAAAGTTCAGGAAATGGTGCAAAACGCCGTTATCTATTTTTATGAAAATTTGGAAAACAGGCGGGTCTCCCCTCGTATGGCCTTTATTCGGGAAGGCCCTTATGCCGTTCCCGTTAAAGCAGGGCCAACCCCAGCTTGAGACTGAGATTAACCTTTCCCCATTTCGGCCATTGCCGCCGACAGGATTCGGACCTTATTTGATAACTATTCTGTGTCCGGTCGCATAGATCAAGAGGACCACGATGACGGCGACCAGGAAAACAATGATAACAATTGCCACAGCGTCGCCACCCACTTTCAGTTCATCCAGCTTGAGGGCGAGTTGATGGATCTGCTGGTCGCTGAGCTGGTTTAACCTCGTCTGGATCTCCTCCGGGGTGAGGCCAAATTCCTTTAGCCTTTCACGAATCATTTTGGTCTCGATGATTTTTTGAATCTTCCAGAGATCTGCAGCTCTATCCATCTGAGAAAGGCCAACGACTTCCGAAGGGGAGAAACCGGCAAAAACCTTTGGGGTGGTGCCAACTATAAACATTGCTACCACGAGATACCAGACTATCATCCTCTTGAGAAATATTTTCATTGCTCAGCCCCTCCTTTTGGATTCTTGAATATCATTTTCCTTAGAATGTCTGAGGATTCTAAAAGATTATCGGAAGTCATGCTATAAGAAGAAAGACTCTCTGTCAAGTAGAGCCGAAAAAAGCAAGCCCCTGGAGCGTTTAAGATCTGCTGACGGAAGAGGAAGCTATTTTATCTGGTTGAGATAGTGGGCGGGATTGACTGGGTTGCCCTGAAGGCGAACTTCGTAATGGAGGTGAGGCCCTGTGCTGTTACCAGAGGAACCCACAGTTCCGACGGTCTGTCCCTCTCTGATTTTGTCTCCTGTTTGGACGAAGATTTCTTTCAGGTGACCGTATATGGTGGAAAACCCGTGGCCGTGATCGATACAGATCAGGCGACCACACTCCAAATCTCTTCCGGCAAAACTGACAGTCCCACCTGCGGTGGCTGCAATGGGGCTTCCCAGCGGCGCAGCGATGTCCACTCCTCTGTGAGGCCTTGTTCCCCCCGAAGAACCAGATAAGCGAGTATCTCCAAACTCTGAGCTAATCCGGCCAAGAACCGGCCATAGGGAGGGAATAGCCAGGAGGATCGATTTCTGGTTTCTGAGCAACTCTTGGAATTCTTGGAATTTTTGTCTCCTTTGGTAAGCTTCTTTTCGGAGCTTCAGCAGATCCTGGCGCAGGTGGCTAATCAATGGCGGTCTCTCATTATCCAGTAAGGAGACCTCATCCTCCCTGATGAAAGTGACCTCCATCGTACCTTCTTTTGTTCCGGCATAGATCTTTTTCTTGGGAATTATTGAGAATGCTTTCTTGGCTTTTTTGAGCTCATGAGCTTCCTTTAAATCCCTCTTCATCTGTTTTTCTATTTCTTTCAGCCTGTTCGTTTGCTCTTCCAAAGAAGAAACCTTCGCCATAAGAGAGTGGATCTCTGCTTGCTGAGAATGGGTTTGGGCCCGAAGCTCTTGCAGATCAGGAATCTTTTTCTTATAAATTACATTGTCGCATATCATGAGCGAGAAGACTGCCATGGCTATGCCCAGAAAAGTAGCAAAAATCTTCAGGGTGAGGGAAGAAATAATATAATTTTTTATTTTGCCAGATTTCTCCGAGGCAATCAAAATCGTGTAAAACTTTTTGGCCAATTTTTTCGCTCCTTCTCCTCCTTTTCAGCAAGTTTTATGCCGGGCAGGAATCTGGAATTGGGGCAATAAAAATGGGGCGAGATTATATTGGATTGGGGTTAATTGATTGTTTTTGATTGATTTTGGCTGTGGATTTTTGGCCGTAATTTTTTGCCGATTTTTATCATGAAGGAGGTAGTTTTGCGCATTAAAATTTTCTGGTCACTTTTGTACAAACCCAAGACGTAAATGTTCAGCTTCCCGAAGAGCTGCCATCGCGGTTAAAACAAATTCAGGCGGCAAATCCTTTTAATCCGATTACTTCTGCTACTTCCTGCATTCCTTTTATGGTATCTTCAATAAGTTCGTCCAGTTCTACTTGCAGCATCGCCGCACCCTTTTCGATAATCGACCTGTCAACCCCTGCTGCAAACCTTTTATCGTTCCATTTCTTTTTCACCGACTTCACGTTTACATCCATCACGCTCTTGGAGGGGCGAACCAAGGCCGTTGTTACCACAAGTCCCGTAAGCTCATCGATAGCGTAGAGGACCTTTTCCAGTATAGTTTGCGGCATCACGTCTGAGCATATGCCCCATCCGTGAGAAAGGGCGGCTTGGATATACTCCTCCGGCCAACCATGTTCTTTGAGGATTTCTTTCGTCTTGGAGCAGTGCTGCTCGGGAAATTTTTCATAGTCCAGGTCATGAACAAGACCGATGATTCCCCATTTTTCCTCATCATCGCCCCGCTTTCTTGCTATGTAGCGCATCACTCCTTCTACGGCATAAGCATGCTTGCGCAAGCTATCGCTTTCGTTGTATTTATGCAGAAGTTCCAATGCCTCTTCCCGACTTGGCACTTTTTGTTCCATCGTCCCATCTCCTCCCAATTCTTTTGATTAACGGATATTTTGGCGGGGCCTTTAATTCCTTTTAGTGGCCCCCTTCTTTCCATTAATTGTCAACAATAAAAAATGGTTAATCCACATCCACTGGTTGTTGACAGCTGCGACACTTTTTTACACCCCGGAACAGTTTGTAATCACAATGCGGACAATGATAACGTTTTTCCTCTTCTTCCATCCATCTCTCAGTCCCCAGTGCTCTCCAGGCTGGAATGGAACGGAAGATAACTTTCTTACCCACGGGGATGGGGAAATCCTCGATATATTTACAAGGGAAATCATTACATTGCTGACACCCCTCGATGCCTTTCTCTCTTGTACATGACCTGATGGGACAGACTTGACAGTATTTGAATGGATCATCAGAGAGGCATCCTTCACAGTGAATGTCCTCCAAACTTACCCCATAAACCTTTGGCAATCTCTCTTTAAATTTGAGGTTATTCTCTTTGTGGGCAATATATATCGCACAAACGCCGCAGTATAAACCGCACGGGGCCGCCAGCTTCTTTTTATTTTCCATTTTCCCCTCCCTGTAATGTTCTTATTTTGCCATAAATTTCTCGCCTGGCCCGATCCTTTCGCTCACCTGCCCCATACTGTTACCACAATTGGGGAAACAATTTCAAATATTTCCAGAAGGACCTCGCTGGCTTATTACTGCATGGGGGACTCAGCATAGCCAAAGTTTCTCAAGGCCCCCTGTTGCCTGGTGATAATTCATTGGAAAAGCGCTGGAGAAAATTCTTGCCCAGGATAAGTATTTGCTCTCGACAGGGGCCTTTTAATGGGTGACCCCCAAATACTTTCGAGTTAGGAGTCCAATAGGGAGGAAAGGTTATGGGTTAATGATTCAGTACCTTACAGGACGAATTGAGATATTTTTCAAACTTGTTTTTTTACATGTTTTCCCCTTTAATATGGATTAGAGGGAAATTCCTTGCAAAAGCCCGAATCCTCAAGCGTTTCAAGCAAAATAAATAAAAGGGAAGAGCGATATGCCCACTCCACTGGAAAAATGGGTTGAAGAACAGGCCCAGCTAACCAAACCTGCAGAGATCTACTGGTGTGACGGCTCAGAAGAAGAAGCACGACGGATTGTAGAAATCGGGATGAAGAAAGAAAAGATCGAAGGGCAGCCGATTTTTCACCAATTGAACCAAAAAACCTATCCCAATGCCTATCTGCATCGAAGCCACCCTACCGACGTGGCTCGGACAGAACACCTCACCTACATCTGCCTTCCAGATCGCGAGACCGCAGGACCGAATAACAACTGGATGGAACCAGACAAAGCCAAGGGACGCCTGCGGCAGTTATCGGATGGATGCATGGCTGGCAGGACTATCTATGTCCTCCCTTACATGATGGGCCATCCGGACTCTCCTCTGGCCAAGGCGTGCGTCCAGCTCACGGATATTTCTTACGTGGCGGCGAGCATGAGGATTATGACCCGTTTGGGCAAAGACGTTATCCGGAAGATCGGTCGTTCGGAAAATTTTGTGCGAGGCTTTCATTCGGTGGGAGACTTTGACCCCAGGAGACGTTTTATCATGCACTTTCCAGAAGAAAATTTGGTCTGGAGTATTGGCTCAGGATATGGAGGAAACGCCCTCTTGGGGAAAAAATGTTTCTCTTTAAGAATTGCTTCCTGGTTGGGAAAGAAAGAAGGATGGCTGGCCGAGCATATGATCATTATCGGGGTTGAGGATCTACAGGGGAAAATAACCTATATCGCAGCTGCCTTACCCTCGGCCTCAGGAAAAACCAATTTAGCCATGCTGGAGTCGGCTCTTCCCGGTTACAAGATATGGACCATAGGAGATGACATCGCCTGGATCCGGATTGGGGCAAATGGCCGGCTTTATGCCATAAACCCGGAATTTGGGTTTTTTGGGGTGGCTCCGGGAACTTCCTTCCAGACAAATCCGAACATGATGAGAACCCTCAGGGCAAACTTGTTTTATCCTACCATCTTTACGAATACCGCCTTGAATTTGGAAAACAACGAACCATGGTGGGAGGGGATCGATGGTCCAGTCCCTGCAAAATTACTTGACTGGCGGGGGAACCCCTGGCAACCCAGTTCCAAAACCACCGCTGCTCATCCGAATTCACGATTTACGGTTTGGATCAAGCATTGCCCCACCCTTTCGCCAGAATTTGAGAACCCCCCCGGTGTTCCGATCGCGGCCATTCTTTTTGGCAGTCGCAGAAGCAAAGTCATGCCCCTAGTTTTGGAAAGCTTTAACTGGGCCAGGGGGGTTTTGATGGGGGCGATCATGGGCACAGAAACGACTGCTGCAGCCACAGGAAAAGTAGGGGTTCTTCGCCGCGACCCCATGGCTATGCTTCCCTTCTGTGGGTACAATATGGCCGATTATTTCGGCCACTGGTTAAGGATGGGTGAAAAAATGACCCAACCTCCCAAAATATTCTTTATCAACTGGTTCAGGACTGACGAATCCGGAAAATTTCTCTGGCCCGGTTTTGGTGAAAACATCCGGGTTCTGAAGTGGATTATTGAACGCGCCCACCGTTCAACCCAAGATGGAGCCAAGGAGACTCCAATTGGATGGGTTCCCGAAAAGAATAGCCTAGACTTTTCGGGGATGAAGATTTCCGAGGAAAACTTCAAAAAATTGTGCACGGTGGATGGGGAGGAATGGAAGGCCGAACTTGAAAACGCCCAGGCTTTTTTAGCCCAATTTGGAAGCCGAATGCCGTTAGAGATTTGGGATGAGTTTAATAATCTAAAGACCGCCCTCTTGAAGTCCTAAGTATTTCGAGAAGGAGGAAGTTCGCCAGGTCTCCTATACCCTGCAGACCTTCCTAAAGTTACACCCGAGGCTTACGCGTTCATCCTCTATCTTGCTGAATCGATCCTCATCCAAAGGGATATTATTCTCGGGATCTAATAAAAGGGATTGCATATCCTTGATGCTTCCCAGGATGTAGCCCTTGATGTCTTCAACTTCTCCATGGGTCACTGAAAACTCAGCAACCTTGTTAAAGGAGAGGTTATACTCAATTATCCTGAGGGCCTGAGGAGGGATATGCCATTTCTCCATAGCATAGAACGCATAACAGGAAAGCTGGATGGAGAGGTCTTCAGGAATGCTCTTGCCTGTTTTCCAGTCGTAGATGAGAATATTGCCTCCTTTTCTGATGGCACAGTCAATCATTAAATTGATCTTAATGTTATCCAGACGAAAAGATGAGAATTCCTCCACTTCCAGCCACCCATCTCTGGGATGCGATTTTATGCCCCCATAGATATCAGAGGCATAAAAGTTTTTAAGGCAGGTCTCCACATTTTTGGCCATCTCTTTCCATTGTTCGTTGGTTACTTCTATTCCATATTCATGTTCAAAAAGGGCGCAAGTTCTAGGATTTTTCAGGTAGTTTCTCGCCCTGGAAGAGCGAAATTCAGACCTCATCAGTTTGAGGGTGATGGAAATAATTTCATCAACGGGAAGAACTTTGATCCCCCTTCGAATATTGTTCAGGCTTCTTTGGATACATTCATGAACTTTCTCTCCGGCCCAGGCATGGCGGTTTTTAAGGTTCTTAAGAATATAGATCTGCCGGGTTCTTTCCGGAGCATCCTCAAGCCAGCCATTCCAATAGCCATAATAGGCAAACCAGTACTGTCTGGGGCAGGTTTTGAAGACTTCGTCCCTGGTTTTTGACCAGGAGAATTCATTTTTCAGTTCAGTCATCGGTTACCAATATTTCAGCGAGGTGGTGTTGTAAAAGCAGGGCGTCGTTTCTCTTGTTCAATTATTTCCTGCTTATTTTTATAATACCATATTACCTTTATGGAAATATATTTTGGGGGAAAATTTAGAATGGAACAAAAATTAGCAGGATAACCCGATCAATGGTAGATACTTTATCATATCCCCAGAGTAAGGGAATAAACGGAACACGTCCCCAACCTCACCTTCCCGGAAATGAAACCAAAGACAAAGAGCTGACTTAATTTTTAAGTCAGCTCATGGCCATTGATCTCTTATTACTCTGCCGGGAAAAAAATGATCGCAAAAAATGAAAGGAAAAGCTGGCGCTGAGTGTTTTTGCGCAGGAGGGTATCGGATTTGCCCTCGCTGGCCAGGGAGATCGTTAAAGCGGAAGGGATCGCGGAGTCTGAGTTGAGACCGGGGGGTAGGAGCAAGAGGGTATCGAAGGCAAGGAAGCCGTTTTGCCAGTTGGCCGTGAAGAGAATGGGGCATCCGGAGGCAGAGGTTGCGCGCTTTTTGGGGGTGACAACTTCAGCAGTGAGTCGATCGGCAAATTCTGCTGATATACCCGAGCCCAGCCGATATATAGATCAATTCGGAAAAAATGTTCTCCTTCTTCACATATCCCTTTTGAAAGCACCGTTAATCGAATTTTGAAGGTTTGACCCCAAATACCTTCTCGCTCACCAACTCATGGCTCTGGGGAGAAATATCATAGTACAAATGGGCAGCCGTTAATTCATCATGACTGAAAAATTCAGTCAGGAAGGATAAGAATTATTAAGATTGTACGCCAAGCCACGGATTCTACTACCGATACCTCTACAACACTCTGGAGCTCTATCAGATACCTACCAGCGCCGCGTGGACGCAGGTCGCTAAAGCTTCTCGTTGAAGATGATCGGAAAATCCCGCCTTGGCGGGAGAAAACTGAACGTCCGGTTTGATGAGGGGGAGTTGGGGATAGGGCATTAGCCATTACGCCAGCTTTCTACTCTACCCCCACACTGCGGCAGGACTTTCACCTGCGAGATAGACAACATTAGGGTCCGCACGAAGATGCGACCACAGCCCTGATTTGATTGTCGAACCCCGACACCGAAAACCCCGGAAATGGTCTCTTTAGGTCTTGACGGATTGGCGAATTGTAGTGTATTGTAATACAGGAGGTGCTGTATGCGATCCGTTTTATCCATCAGCTTGCCGAGGAAGGTGGCCGCCGACCTGGATGAATTTGCCAGAAGCACGGGCCGGAACAAAAGTGATATTGTGAAGGAATCGCTCATGATCTATCTTTGGGAAGCCCGATTCCAGAAGGCCCGCAGGCGCCTTGGTGTAAGGGCCAAGAGA
>JACRCA010000044.1 GCA_016234425.1 Deltaproteobacteria bacterium
CATATCGCTATTCTTGAATATTTTTGGAAATTGCTTGGCAGACGGGCATAAAGTAGATCCATCTGGATATGTTGATCCCTTTTAACTAATTCTGCCCCGGCAAAAAGGGTGATGAAGACTAAAAAAACTTCATTCAGCTCTATGGACCAGATGGTGGGCCGGGCAAAAAAGTAACGCATGATGGTATCATATGAAGTGGTCAGCATCATGGCGGCCAAGGTCACTTGAGAAAGAATGAAAAGAGTGCCGGAAATTTTTTGGACTCGGGATAGCAAATTTATTCCCATGAGAAAGAGCCTCTCATTTTAGGCAGAGTTTCCCCCGGGGACTTTGAATCCCCCGGGGGAATTATCGGCTCCCTTTTTTATTTTGTCGCCAGCTCAATGGCCTTAGCGGCTACATCCGCTGGAACCTGCTTCTTCCACCAGTCCCAAACCGGAAGACAAGATTCTTTAAATCTTTTGGCTTCTTCCGGAGCGGGCTTTATGATCTGGATCCCGGCCTTCCGGACCAGCGGCCAGTATTTTTCGTTGTGAACTTTGACCAGGGTCTTAAACCCCTCATCCTCCATGGCCTTCCCAGCGGCGATCAACAAGTCTTTAATCTCCTGGGACAGGGCGTTCCATCGATCCAAACGCATATACGGTTGCCGACCATAGGAGCCGAAATAGCCGAGAGTAACAAATTTATAAACTTCCTGAAGGCTCCGGCCCGGCACGGTTCCCAAATAGTGGAGGGACGCATCAATCGTTCCCCTTTTCAAAGCCTCATACACTTCGGCTGAAGGAAGGGTAGTGGAAGCGGCCCCCAGGGCCTTGATGACTTCGGCCTCGACTCGACCCGCCGTGCGAATGCGCAGTCCTTTAAGATCTTCCACTCTTTTGATTGGTTTATTCACGGACCAGATTTGCTCTGGAGTGCTGGCACAGCTGGAAAGGATGATCAAGTTTTGCTTGGCTAATTCCTGATTGATCAGGTTGAAAAGGGGGGTTCCGATCCTGGTCTTTTTGCTGAAATCAAACTCGTCTTTGTATAAAAAAGGGAGCTCCAAAATTCCCAGAATAGGGGCCGTGCCCATGACGTAAGAGTCAGTGTCCACAATAATGTCTGCTGTCCCCTGCAACAGTCCCGGCATGAGCTCTTTAGCTTGCAATAGCTTTCCGGAATGGAAAAACTCAATCTGCACTATGCCCCTGCCATGCTTGTTGACATAATCTACAAAGATTTGGTTTGCCGGGAAGTAGTCGTCATAGGATGGGGGAAGATAATCCGCCATGATCAATTTCACCTCTTTGCCGAGTGCCGCTCCCCCACCAAGACCAGCCAGTAAGAAAAAGGCCATGAAAACAGATAAAACCATCTTTTTCTTGGTAACCATCTTTTTCCCTCCTTTTGAGAAATGTTTTCCTTTCTTTCCAGAAAACCCAATCGGCCATTCAATACTTCCCATAAAAATCACCCCCTTTTATTTGATTCGTCTGCCTTAGCGAGCGACTGACTAAATGATCCCTTCCTTTTTCCATGCCTGGAGGTCCGCGGGAGAATAGCCGAGCATCCCGCAGTAAACCAATTCATTATGCTGGCCCAGTAAGGGAGGCGGTTGGAATTTATCCTCGGGGGACAGAGAGACCTTCACGGGATTTCCCACTGATTTAAAATTGCCCACCTGGGAGTGGTCGATTTCCACTACCATGTTACGTGATAGAATCTGCGGATCGGAGAGGATGCGATCGAGGGTGTTGACCGGCGCAGCCGGGACATCTTCTTCATCAAGCCTTTTCAATAAATCGTCCCCTTTCCACTTTAGAATGGCTTCCTCGAGGAGGGGGATTAAGATAGCTTTATTTTGATGACGGTTCTTATTTCTATCAAACCGGGGGTCGGAGATAAGGTTCTCCAGCCCCAATACTTTACAGAATTTGGGCCAGAACTTTTCCACGAATACAGCGACCACGATCCAGATATCCTGGGTTTTGAAAGCCTGATAGGGAACGATGGATTGATGACCGGAGCCGATGGGGCCGGGAACGATTCCGTTGAAGAAGTAATACTGCGCCATGTAGGTGAGCAGAGAAACCTGGCAGTCGAGTAAGCTTATGTCAATCTTCATTCCTTTTCCCGTTTTTTCCCTGTGGAAGAGGGCAGCGGAGATGGCATAGGCGGCGAACATTCCCCCAGCCAGATCCCCCATGGGCAGTCCCAAACGAACCGGTGGCCTTCCAGGCTCTCCGGTGACGCTCATGGCTCCCCCCCTGGCCTGAAGGGTGAGGTCAAAGGCCGGACGGTTTTGCATGGGTCCCGTATGCCCGAATCCAGACACGGAACAGGATATGATCCGGGGGTTGACTTTCTTCAAAGTCTCATAATCCGCCCCCAATTTTTCTAAAACATCCGGGCGGAAGTTATCGTAGACCACATCGCAAATCTTTACTAGGCGGTGAAAAATCTCTTTTCCCTGGAGGGTGGTCAGTTTGAGAGTGATGGATTTCTTATTCCGATTAAGGCCCAGAAAATATGGGTCTTCACCCTTAACTTTTTGGGGGGTGATGTTCCGGGTAGGATCCCCTTCATTGGGATCTTCGATCTTGATGACCTCAGCGCCTAAGTCTCCCAGAAGCAAAGTGCCATAGGGCCCGGCCAGCACCCGCGAAAGATCCAAAATCCGAACTCCTGAAAGCAGCGACTTCACTCTAACCTCCCTTTTCAATGCGGATTGCAGATTTGGAAATATTCTATTCCCCATTCCGCATTCTAAATTCCGCATTTCTTTATGGTCCGTTCCAGAAACTCTACAATCTCGGAGAAAGGCGTACCCACGGGAAAGACCTCGGCCACACCCATTTCCTTCAACCGGGGAATGTCCTCCCGGGGGATGACGCCGCCGACGATCACCAATTTATCTTCAATTCCTTCTTCTTTTCTCTCTTTCATCAACTTGGCCACAAGGCCCAGGTGAGCCCCCGAGAGAATGGAAAGGCCGATGATGTCCACGTCTTCCTGGATGGCTGTCCGAATGATCTGATCCACGGTCTGGCGCAGTCCTGTGTAGATGGCTTCCATGCCCGCGTCCCGTAGGGCGCGCACAACAACCTTGGCTCCCATATCATGACCGTCCAATCCTGGCTTAGCCATCAGGACACGAATAGGAATCCTTTTTTTCTCCACCGCACCCTCCCTTTTCCCTTCAGACGATGGCCATTTCCCTGTACTCGCCGAGAACTTCTTTCAGCGCGCCCACCATCTCGCCATTGGTGGCATAGGCTTTGACC
>JACRCA010000416.1 GCA_016234425.1 Deltaproteobacteria bacterium
ATGCGCTGAGGGATTTCATCTTTCGTTCGCTCCATCTCCCGGATCTTCAGGTCGACCGTTTGCAAGGCGACCAGCTTTTGCAACTGCTCACGCAATTCTTTTTCCTCCCAAAATAAAAAGTGCACCCTGAGAGGTGCACTTTTTATTCCAGGCCTCGGACGCTTGCGGGAGAGGCCGTTCTTTTTTCCATGGGATAATTCTGTATCCTGAGATCATGCCCGACATCCTGGTGGGCCCACCTGGGTTCGAACCAGGGACCTGCCGGTTATGAGCCGGTGGCTCTACCGCTGAGCTATGGGCCCCCTATTCTCCAATTTTTAAAATATCCGTTTCTGGACTCCTTGTCAAGGGTTCCCCCTCCTCACCCCTCCACGAAAGCTCGCAGCTTCTTGGAGCGGGAGGGGTGGCGGAGTTTGCGCAGCGCTTTGGCTTCGATCTGCCGGATGCGTTCCCGGGTGACGTCAAAATTCTGCCCCACCTCTTCCAGGGTATGATCAGCCTTCTCATCTATGCCAAAACGCATCTTCAAGACCTTTTCCTCCCGGGGCGTTAAAGTGGCCAGGACCTTCCGAGTTTGCTCCGAAAGGTTGAGTTGCACCACAGCCTCTGAGGGAGCGACGACTTTCTTGTCCTCGATGAAGTCTCCCAGATAACTGTCCTCTTCTTCGCCGATGGGGGTATCGAGGGAGATGGGTTCTTTGGCGATCTTTAACACCTTGCGCACTTTGTCCAGGGAGAAGTCCATGCGCTCGGCAATCTCCTCCGGCGTGGGCTCCCGGCCAATTTCTTGCACCAGGTAGCGAGAGGTGCGGATCAGCTTGTTGATGGTCTCAATCATGTGCACAGGGATGCGGATCGTCCGGGCCTGATCGGCGATGGCCCGGGTGATCGACTGGCGGATCCACCAGGTCGCGTACGTGCTGAATTTATAGCCGCGCTGGTATTCAAATTTGTCCACCGCCTTCATGAGTCCGATGTTTCCTTCTTGGATGAGGTCGAGGAACTGCAAGCCCCGGTTCGTGTACTTCTTGGCGATGGAGACCACCAGGCGTAAATTGGCCTTGATCAACTCGTTCTTGGCCAACTCGGCCTTGGTTTCCCCATTCTTTACTGCCTGTAGAGTCCGCTTCAACTCCTCCACCGACAGGTTGGACTCCGCTTCCACCCGGCGGATTTTTCTGTGCGCATTCTTGATCAACCGATCATGTTCCTCCAGCTCTTCCCTCTTCAGGCCGGACTTACGGGCGATCTTGCGGGACTCCTCCGGATTTTTCTTCATCAATCGCAGAAGGCGCTGGAGTTGATCCAGAGGCATTTTAGCCTTATTCTGGCACTCCAGGATTTCGGCCTCGGCCTTCTCCACTCGCTCGGCCAGTCCTTTGAGTTTCTGGACGATCTTGTCGATGTGTTTGGTTTTGAGGTTGATATCCTTAAGGCGGGAGACGATCTTCTCTTTGTTGGCCTGCCAGCGCTTCTCCAGTTGACTGCGCAGGGAATCTCTAATCTTACCTTTTGCCAGCCTCTCCCGCACCTGCCGATTTCGTTCATCGAGCTTCTTGATCTGGTCGATCAGGGAAAGAATGCGCTGAATATTGAATTCTTCTTCGAAGAAATAGTCCTCTTCATCCAATTCCTGAGCCAAATCCTTGGTCTTCACTTTTTTCGAACGAAGCCGCTCCCCAAACTGGATGATCTCTTTGATGGTCAAGGGGGAATTCAGGACCGCATTGATCACTTCTTTTTCTCCAGCCTCGATGCGCTTGGCAATCTCCACCTCGCCTTCGCGCGTCAGGAGAGAGACCGAGCCCATCTCCCGGAGGTACATGTATACGGGGTCAACCGATTTGCCCAACCCTTCAGCTTCCAGCTCTATTTCTTCCTCGGCCGGAAGGCGGTCCACTTCCTCACGCTGTTTGGCCATCTTCACCTTGTGGGCCGCATCCACGACTTCGATGTCCATTTCCCCAAACATCATCATTAGGTCATCGATCTGGTCTGAGGAAACGATGTCCGGCGGAAGGAGGTCATTGACCTCATCATAGGTCAAATAGCCCTTTTCCTTTCCCAGGTTGATCAGTTGCTTGACCTTCTCCATTTCTTCTTCTTTGGCCATAAGCTTTCCACCTCTTCTCTCTGGGTTATTGCCCGACGTTGGGCTGGTGCCCCACGGCAGAATCGCCCAGCCATTTTTTCTGTTCAACGATGAGCCGCTGCTTCCGTTTGAGAAGCTCTTTTAAGCCTGTACCGCCCCAAGGGTCTTCTTTCGCCTGCCGACTCCGTTGACGGATTTCCTCGTCAACCAGCTGGATCTCATGGTGAATCTGGGAGAGCTTCATTTTCCGCAGGCCATCCCGGAGCATCCGTTCTTCATCCATCACACTCTCTTCCGCCAGGAGGAGCTCCGAGAGCAAATCTTTTAAATCCTCATCCTCCGACCGGCTGAGGAATTCCTGAACATCAATCTTCTTCTTGGTTTCCCAAAGGGCCATGAGTTCGTGGGCCAGCTTCTGATGGCGGGGGTCAGAGAAGCCTTCCTTTCCCACAGCTTCCTCCACTTTTGGGATGACCTGGCTGCGCATGAGCATGAGTTGCAAAAGGAGCCTTTCATGGGCTGGTCCTCGGGGCGTCCTTGGGGATGTCTTCCCGCCCTCGTTGGCCGCTGTCTTTCTTCCTTTAAGTTGGGCGCGGATTTGGGATTCCTTCAGCCCCAGCCGACTGGCTACAAGCTCGACATAAAGGTCCCGCTCTAAAGGATCCTTCAGGCAATTGAGCGCTGGGATGACCTCCCGGGCTACCCGAACTTTTCCTTCTACAGTATCCGTGGTCTGCCTCCGCAGGGCTTGTTCCAGGATGTATTCTAATACGGGAAGGGCAGTGCTCAGAATCCGCTCAAATCCAGCCCTCTTTTCCTGGCGGATGAAGCTGTCTGGATCAAAACCCGTGGGCAGAGAAATCACCTTGGCAGAGACCCCCTCCTTTAGGAAAATCTCCAGGCTTCGCTGGGTGGCCTTTTTGCCGCTCTCGTCGGCATCGAAGATTAGGACCACTTCCCGGGTGTACCGTCCCAGCAAGCTTACTTGGGCGGAAGTCAAGGCAGTTCCCAGAGAAGCCACCACGTTCCGGATTCCCTCCTGATGCAAGGAGAGGAGATCCATGTACCCTTCCACAATCAAAGTCACTCCTTTTTCTCGAATGGCCCCTTTGGCCAGGTTTAAGCCATAAAGCATCTGGCCCTTACTGTATATCGGCGATTCGGGTGAATTCAGGTACTTAGGAGAAGCCTGGTTACCATCCGCCGCGGAGTCATCGATGATCCTTCCTCCGAAACCACTGACCCGGCCTGCTTCATTGATGATCGGGAAAATGACGCGATGGCGAAAACGATCGTAGAAACTGGGTCGACCCCCTGGGGCGGTTCCTTCTTTCCGAGCGATGATTAAGCCCAGACCCTCAGCAAGTTTGAGGGGTACCTCTTTGTTCCGCAAGAAAAGGGCCAACGAATCCCATGATGGGGGTGCAAAGCCCAGGCGATGCTCCCTGATAGTTTCCTCAGAAATTCCCCTTTTGGCCAGGTATTTCCTGCCTTCTTCCCCCTCCTTTGGGGAGCCCAGCAATTGATGATAGTATTCCGCGGCCATCTCGTTTATTTCGAACAGCCGGGCCTTCAGGCTTCTCCGACGTTTTTCCTCTTCCGATAGCTCCCGTCTGGGAATTAATATCCCGTATCGTTTGGCCACCTCCCGCACAGCTTCAGGGAAGCTCAAATGGCTGGCGCGCATCAAAAAATTGAATATGGTTCCCCCTGCTCCGCATCCGAAGCAATGGAAAATTCCTTTTTCTTCATTCACGGTAAAGGAGGGCGTCCTTTCAGAGTGAAACGGGCAAAGTCCCAAGTAATTTTTTCCAGACTTTTTCAGGGACACAAAATCAGATACGACCTCCACAATGCTGGCCCGCTCTTTGATCTCCGTGATCTTTTCAGCAGGAATGGAGTCCCCCATCCTTCACCTACGCCCCTTTTTTTCTCTGCTTGACCGCCGGTTGATAGAACCTTTCGGAGGAGCAGGTCCGATTTCCACCACAGTCAC
>JACRCA010000417.1 GCA_016234425.1 Deltaproteobacteria bacterium
CCACCTCATCCCCAACCTTCACCACCCCACGCTCCACTCGCCCCGTCACCACCGTCCCCCGCCCAGAAATCGAAAACACATCCTCAATCGGCAGCAAAAACGGCCTGTCCACATCCCGCCTCGGCTCCGGAACATACTCATCCACCGCCCTCATCAACGCAAACACCGGCCCACAACTCTCACAGCGCTCATCCCCACACCCATGCTGCATCGCCTGCAACGCACTACCCCGCACAATCGGTACCTCATCCCCAGGAAACTCATACTTCGTCAACAACTCCCTAAGCTCCAACTCCACCAACTCAATCAACTCCGGATCATCCACCATATCCACCTTATTCAAAAAGACCACAATATACGGCACCCCCACCTGCCGCGCTAACAAAATATGCTCCCGCGTCTGCGGCATCGGCCCATCATCCGCACCCACCACCAAAATCGCCCCATCCATCTGCGCCGCACCCGTAATCATATTCTTAATATAATCCGCATGCCCCGGACAATCCACATGCGCATAATGCCTCTTGCCCGTCTCATACTCCACATGCGCAATCGCAATCGTAATCCCCCGCTCCTTCTCCTCCGGCGCCTTGTCAATCTGATCAAACGCCATATACTCCGCCAACCCCCGATTCGCCAAACACCGCGTAATCGCACTCGTCAACGTCGTCTTCCCATGATCAATATGCCCAATCGTCCCCACATTCAAATGCGGCTTCGTCCGCTCAAACCTCTTCTTCGCCATGACTCCTCCTTTGCTTTTTCCTCATGGGTGGCGGATTTGCCCACCTTCGATCTGCTGAGCCTGGGTGATCGCTTCCTGCGCAATCGCCGCTGGCACGCGTTCGTAATGGGAAAACTGCATGGTATAGGTGGCCCGACCCTGGGTGCTGGAACGAAGTTGAGTGGCATACCCAAACATCTCTGCCAGGGGGACTTTGGCCTGGATCACCCGCACCCCGTTCCGCGCTTCCAGGTCGGTGATTTTCCCCCGGCGGGAAGAGAGGTCGCCACTTACCTCACCTATAAAATCCTCCGGAACGATGACCTCCACGACCATGATCGGCTCCAGCAATACCGGCCGGGCCCGCTTCGCTCCTTCCTTGAATCCGATGGACCCAGCGATCTTGAAAGCCAGTTCCGACGAATCCACCTCATGGAAGGACCCATCCAATAAAGTCACTTTCACGTCCACCATCGGATAACCAGCCAGAACTCCTCTCTCCATTGCCTCCCGCACCCCTTTCTCTACAGCCGGGATGTACTCGCGAGGGATGGCTCCTCCTTTGACTGCGTCCACAAACTGAAACTTCTCTCCCGCGGGTAAAGGTTCAATCTTTAATACTACATGCCCGTATTGACCCCGGCCGCCAGATTGACGGATAAATTTCCCTTCGGATTGAACGGCCTGGGTAATCGTCTCCCGGTAAGCCACCATCGGTTTCCCTACAGTGACCGGCACCCCAAATTCCCGCATCAGACGATCAACCATGATCTCCAGATGGAGTTCGCCCATCCCGGAGATAATGGATTGCCCTGTTTCAGCATCCATGTGCTTGCGCAAAGATGGGTCTTCCCTGGATAACTTTTGTAAACTTTGGTCCAGTTTTTCCTGGTCTCCTTTGGCTTTGGGCTCGATGGCCATGGAGATAACGGGTTCCGGAAAATCCATAGACTCCAAGATCAACGGATGGTCTTCATCACAGAGTGTATCCCCTGTGGTCGTCCCCTTCAGACCAACGGCGGCCACGATTTCCCCCGACCTGGCCATTTTGATTTCTTCTCTCTTGTTGGCATGCATCTTCAGCAGCCGTCCGATGCGCTCCCGCTTTCGTTTGCTGGAGTTGTAGATCAATGAACCTGAGGTTAAAGCTCCCGAGTAAATCCTCAAAAAAGTCAGCTGACCCACATAGGGGTCGGACATGATCTTAAAGGCGAGGGCTGAGAAAGGGGATCCGTTGAGGGGAGAGCGATAGACTTCTTGCCCACTGTCTGGATGCAATCCTCGTATGGGCGGAACATCCAGAGGAGAGGGGAGGTAATCCACTACGGCATCTAAGAGCGGTTGGACCCCCTTGTTCCTAAAAGCCGAGCCACAGAGCACGGGAACGATCTTCGCCGCAAGGGTTTCTTTACGGATTAAGGCTTGAATTTCTTCCAGGGAAATGAACTGCCCGGACAGATATTTTTCCATGAAAGAATCATCCATGTCTGCCAGGAGTTCAAAGATCTTTTCCCGGTAGGCTTGGGCAATACCGGCGAGAGGACGGGGAATCTCTTCCTCATGAAATTCAGACCCTAAAGTTTCCTCATCGTAGATAACTGCTTTCAGCCGCAGAAGGTCAATGACCCCGCGAAAGTTCTCTTCCTCGCCAACCGGAAGCTGCACGGGCATGGGGTTGGCCCGCAGGCGCTCGCGCATCATCTCAACCACTCGGGAGAAGTCTGCGCCGACGCGGTCCATCTTGTTGACGAAGGCAATCCTGGGAATGTCATATCGATCTGCCTGTCTCCATACCGTCTCGCTCTGGGGTTCCACGCCCCCCACAGCGCAGAAAATGGCCACGGCTCCATCCAACACCCTCAGGCTCCGCTCTACTTCAATGGTAAAATCGACATGTCCAGGAGTATCGATGAGGTTGATGCGGTGATCTCTCCAGAAGCAGGTTGTAGCCGCCGAGGTGATGGTGATCCCTCTTTCCTGCTCCTGCTCCATCCAGTCCATCACCGCCGTCCCTTCATCCACCTCCCCCAACTTGTAGGAAACCCCGGTGTAATAAAGGATGCGCTCCGTAGTCGTCGTCTTTCCGGCATCAATGTGCGCCATGATGCCAATGTTGCGAGTTTTTTCTATTCCCAATTGCTTCCCCAAAGATCTCTTTGTTAAAAAGAAAAACCACCCACCCTCAAAAGTCTCTGGTCTCACCGGATAGATCTGCGTCCCGCAACATTTGGGACGCAGGGATGAGCGGTTCTCACCAGCGATAATGGGCAAAGGCCTTATTGGCCTCGGCCATTTTATGCACATCGTCCTTTTTTTTAACGGCTCCCCCGCGGTTGTTCGCCGCATCGAGCAGCTCGGCGGCCAGCTTTTCCTCCATGCTCTTCTCGGAACGTTCTTGGGCATAAGTAATCAGCCAGCGAATGGCCAGAGCGATCCGCCTTTCTGGACGGACTTCCGTGGGAACCTGGTAGGTCGCCCCTCCGACCCGCCGCGATTTCACCTCGATTACTGGTTTCACATTGCTCACAGATTTTTCGAAAATCTTCCAGGGATCTTCTTTCGTTCGTTCTTGAACGATCTCCAGCGCGCGGTACAGGATCCTCTCGGCCAAACTCTTCTTCCCCCGACGCATGATGTTGTTAATAAACCTGGCCACCAGAATATTTTTATACTTGGGGTCGGGAGGAATTTCGCGCTTGATTACTTCTCGCCTTCTGGGCATAGGTCCCTCACTTGGGCCTTTTGGCCCCGTATTTAGAGCGGCTCTTCTTCCGGTTTTGTACTCCCGCCGAATCCAATGTCCCCCGGATCACATGATAACGCACTCCCGGAAGATCCTTTACCCGCCCCCCCCGGATCAAGACCACAGAATGCTCTTGGAGGTTATGACCCACCCCGGGAATGTAAGTGGTAATTTCGTAGCCATTGGTCAAGCGCACCCGGGCAACTTTCCTCAGGGCAGAGTTAGGTTTCTTGGGAGTTGAGGTATAAACTCGTAGGCAAACTCCCCGCCGCTGGGGAGAGTTCGTCAGGGCCGGCGCGGCTGTTTTGGGTTGGACCTTTTGGCGTCCAAAACGAATCAGCTGATTAATCGTGGGCATTTCCCCTCCAAATTCCTCCCAGAAAAAATTTTTATTTTATCAATATCAGCGATTTTGTCAACCGCCATTCAAGACTTTTTCTTCTTCCTCCCCCTCTACTTTGATTCCCAAATTTCGGTACGCGGCGAGGCCCGTTCCTGCCGGGATCAACCGCCCCAGAATTACATTTTCCTTCAGTCCCCGCAGGTAGTCCGTTTTCCCGCTGATCGCCGCCTGGGTAAGGACTCGGGTCGTTTCTTGGAAAGAGGCCGCGGAGATGAAGCTTTCCGTGGAAAGCGAGGCTTTGGTGACTCCTAAGAGTAAGGGTTCCGCTACGGCCGGCTGTTTCCCTAACGCTTTCAGTCGCTCGTTCTCTTCTTCAAACTGATGCCGTTCCACATGCTCGCCGATCAAGAAATTGGAATCCCCTACCTCCTTGATCATCACCCGCCGGAGCATCTGCTTAACGATCACCTCGATGTGTTTGTCATTGATCTTCACCCCCTGAAGACGATAGACCTCCTGGACCTCATCGACCAGATACCGCGCTAAATCCTCCAGGCCGAGAATGGAAAGAATGTCATGGGGGTTGGAGGGCCCGTCCATCAGGGGTTCTCCAGCTCTGACCTTTTCTCCTTCGTGAACGCTGATATGCTTTCCTTTGGGGATGGCATATTCCTTGGGCTCCCCCACTTCTGGAGTGATGATTACTTTGCGCTTGCCTTTGCTATCTTTTCCGAAGGATACCGCGCCGCTAATTTCACTGATGACGGCAAATTCTTTGGGTTTGCGGGCCTCGAAAAGCTCCGCCACGCGGGGCAGCCCTCCCGTGATGTCTTTGGTCTTCGTCGTTTCCCGGGGAATCTTGGCGATCACATCCCCCTGGTGAACCATATCCGCTTCGGCGACCACGATATGAGCTCCCACGGGGAGAAGGTACCTGGCCATAGATTCTGTTCCGGGAGTCTTCAGTGTACGACCCCGTTCATCCTTGATAGAAACGCGGGGACGAGCTTCTGGGTCCTTGGATTCTATGATGACCTTCGTAGAGAAACCGGTTACTTCATCCAGCTGTTCTTGCATGGTTACACCCTCAACAATGTCCCCAAATTTTATCCGCCCAGAAGCTTCGGTTAGAATGGGGATGGTGTAAGGATCCCATTCAGCGATCAGGTCACCACCCTTGACGAACTGCCCGCTCTCCACTTTAATTTTTGCCCCGTAGATGATCGGATAACGCTCCCTTTCTCTTCCGGTCTCATCTACAATGGCCAATTCGCCATTGCGGTTCATCACCACCGAATCCCCGTCCTTGTTCCGGACCGTCGAAACGTTGAGGAATTTTACCCGTCCATCGTTCCTCGATTGGAGGGTGGTTTGTTCAGCTCTCCGGCTGGCTGTTCCCCCGATATGGAAGGTGCGCATGGTTAACTGGGTTCCTGGCTCGCCGATGGATTGGGCAGCGATGATCCCCACGGCCTCCCCGATGTTGACCAATTGGCCCCGCGCCAGGTCGCGCCCATAACAGCGGACGCAAACCCCCCGCTTGGAGCGGCACGTGAGTACCGAGCGAATCTTTACTTTCTCCAAGCCGGCATTCTCGATCTTCTCCACGAGTTTTTCATCAATTTCTTCGTTGGCTTTGACGATGACTTCTCCAGTGAAGGGATCATGGATATCTTCCAGAGCTACCCTTCCGAGAATTCTCTCGCCGATCGGCTCAATGATTTCTCCCCCTTCTACCAGAGGGGTGACGAAGATGCCGTCCAGTGTCCCGCAGTCAAATTCTCCGACTACCACGTCCTGGGCCACGTCCACCAGACGGCGAGTCAAGTAACCAGAGTTAGCCGTCTTCAAAGCAGTATCCGCCAGGCCCTTCCGCGCTCCATGAGTGGAAATGAAGTATTGCAACACCGTCAGCCCTTCCCGAAAGTTGGCCGTGATCGGTGTCTCAATGATTTCTCCAGATGGTTTGGCCATCAGCCCGCGCATGCCGGCAAGCTGACGGATCTGCTGGGCACTTCCCCGCGCCCCGGAATCGGCCATCATGAAAATAGGATTGAAGGAGGGGACCCGCCTTTTCTTCCCCGTAGGGTCAGCAATCGTCACGGTACCCAGCTCTTCCAGAATCTCAAAACCGATGTTTTCGGTGACCTGAGCCCAGATATCCACCACTTTGTTATACCGCTCTCCGTCCGTGATCAACCCTTCCTTGTATTGATTCTCTATTTCCAGGACCTCCTGGTTCGCCCTTTCTAAAAGCTCCTCCTTCCGCGAAGGAATCATCATATCGTCAATGCAGATGGAGATCCCGGCCTGGGTAGCATACCGGTACCCCAAATCCTTTAGTTGATCGGCCAGAATAACCGTGCTTTTGTTCCCGGCGAATCGATAACATTGATCGATGAGGGTCGCCAGTTCTTTCTTATTCAGAACCTTATTCACGAAGGAGAAGGGAACTTCCGGAGGGAGAATTTCTCTCAGGAGGACCCGTCCCACGGTAGTGTCCACGCGCCCCTCCTTCCCATTCTGCCGCATGCGGACTTTGATGGCCGCATGCAAATCCACCTCTCCCGCATCGTAAGCCATGCGCACTTCTTCCGGGCTGGCAAAAATCTTTCCTTCCCCCTTGACAAAGGGCTTTTCCCGGGTCATGTAATAGAGACCCAGGACAATATCTTGGGTGGGAACAATAATCGGCTTGCCATGGGCCGGGGAAAGGATGTTGTTTGTGGACATCATCAATACCCGGGCCTCAATCTGCGCCTCCATGGAAAGGGGGATGTGGACCGCCATTTGATCTCCGTCAAAGTCGGCGTTGAAGGCTGCGCAAACCAGGGGGTGGAGCTGAATGGCTTTCCCCTCGATGAGTACGGGCTCGAAAGCCTGGATGCCCAACCGGTGCAAAGTGGGAGCGCGGTTTAGGAGGACAGGGTATTCGCGGACGATCTCCGAGAGCGTTTCCCAGACCTCATCCTTTTCCTGCTCCACCATCTTCTTCGCACTTTTGATGGTGGTCACATAGCCCTTTTGTTCAAGGCGATTGTAGATAAAAGGTTTAAAAAGCTCCAAGGCCATCTTCTTGGGGAGACCGCATTGGTGAAGGCGCAGGTCTGGTCCGACGACGATCACCGAACGACCAGAGTAATCCACTCGCTTACCAAGCAGGTTCTGCCGGAATCGCCCCTGTTTACCTTTGAGCATGTCGCTCAGCGATTTAAGTGGCCTTCCGTTTGATCCCAGGATGGCCCGACCCCCCCGTCCATTATCAAACAGGGCATCCACTGCTTCCTGGAGCATGCGCTTTTCGTTACGGATGATGATCTCGGGAGCACTTAGCTCCTGAAGGCGCCTCAGGCGATTGTTCCGATTGATCACCCGCCGGTACAGGTCGTTTAGATCAGAGGTAGCAAACCGCCCCCCGTCCAGGGGCACCAGGGGCCTGAGGTCTGGCGGGATGACGGGAATAACCTCTAAGATCATCCACTCCGGCCGATTTCCGGAATCCCTGAAGGAGTCCACCACCTTCAGCCGTTTGGCGATCTTTTTCTTCTTGACCTCCGAGGAAGCTTCGCGCATCTCCGCCCGCAACTGCTCGGAGAGTTTATGGACATCTACTTTTTGCAGAAGCTCACGAATGGCCTCCGCTCCAATCCCAGCTTTGAAAGAGCCGGCGCCGTATTCTTCCACCGCCTTTCGGTACCGTTCATCGCTGAGGAGCTCTTTCTGTTTGAGGGGCGTTGCCTTGGAGTCGATTACTAAGTAGGCCTCGAAGTA
>JACRCA010000426.1 GCA_016234425.1 Deltaproteobacteria bacterium
CCTAGCGTTGCTTACAGAAAGAAATGTGCGCCTTTTAATAGAACCTCTCAATCATTGCTTTCAGGAAGAACATCACCAGTTTTGAATCACTTGTCGAATTCGGCAACAATTCTCTCAATCTGATCAATAATAGATTCCTTGATTTGTATGTAATTAACGTCTGGTGGTAATTTATCGGTTCTGATATTCACTGCTACTACAAAGCCAATTTCTTTCTTGTAATTTTTGCCACCAACTTTCCATGGCCCTGTCCATATACGCCAGATACTGTTCTTACTCTTCTTTACGAGCGGCATCAGATACCTCCTTCAACTTGCTGTTTAACGTCTGCCCTTCACCAGCAATAGCCAAATGATAATTTATGTTTGCAATATACTGGTCTCAATATGATTGTCAATTATTTTTTTTCAGGAAGAAGGTTTCGAAAATTGGGCCTTCGGATTCCAGCTATTACTGTTCACTTCCGCATAGTTCGGGAAGTTGATGATTACTGATTGAAAGAAGTGCATAATGACCGGCGTAAGCTGCGAGCGCCTGTAGGGCGCGAGTCAGCTTGACGCCGATGTTAGGCGGAATCATTGATCCCTGGATTCCGCTTCGCTCCATCCAGGCTGCGCTTGCTGAGCCGCGGCAGGTGGGCGAAAGCGCCATGCGTACCAAGTGGCACCCAACCCGCCGATTGCAAATACCATGAAGGCCGGTCCCCATGCTGAGGCAACATTCTCGCCGATACGCAGGTGATCAAGTACCACTCCGAAAGCCACCGGCGAGATGGCGCCGGCGCCAAACCCGAGCAGGGAACGTACCGCCAATACTGACCCGAGACAGCTTGGAGAGACGACTTCAGTAATGGCAGTCGAGAGTACTGGGGAATCACCGATAGCCACAAACCCGTAGACCAGCATCAACCCAACCAGGATCGGCACAGGCGAGGTGACCAGCCAGCCAAAGATTAGAGAGAGAAGTGCACCAGCCGCGCCGAGCCCAATCAGAACTGCCCGTCGCCCCAGAAGATCCGATAAATGCCCCATGGTGGATGAGGCCATGGCACCGACAATATGCATGGCGGCCACGAAATAGGCGGCGAGTTCTACGGCCTGTGCCGAAGCGGCACCAGCCAAAGCAAGGCTCGCCGCGAGGAAGGCGGGGGCCCAGGCCCACATGCCGAGCAACTCCCAGCAATGCCACGTGTAGCCTGCAACCAAGTACCTGGCATTTCGTTCGCTCTTCAGAACATTCACAAGCCGTACGCTGGTGCCACGGTCATGAATGACGTTGGGCGTACGCCTGAGTCCGGCCCATAAGATCAGAGCACCCACGGACGGTAGAATGCCCGTGCCGAGGAAGGCGAGTACATGGCCGCCCAGCGCGAGTAGAAGTCCCGAAACTGCGAGGGAAAACGCGTAGCCCAACGAGGTGCTCGCAATAAGCCAGCCAACCGCGCTCCCGCGGCGAGCTACCGCAAACCTCTCAGCCATTAACACGATGCCGGGAGTGTAGATGCCGCCCTGGGTGATGCCGACCAAAGTATAGAGGAGCAATGCCGTCACATAGTCGCGCGCAAAGAGACCAAACGCGAGGGCGGTGCCGGCACTTGTGACCGCCGACAGTGTGAATATCCGACGTGCGCCAAAATGATCCGCCAGCCAGGATGTGGTTGCCAAAGACGCTGAGTAGCCGAACGTGAACCCTGACGCTATTGAGCCGGCCTGAGTTGCCGACATCCCCCATTCGCTTGTGAGGATCGGCAGGCACGCGGCATAGACCATGTAGTTCATATACATGAAGATTCGGCCAATGCAGATTGCCATCAACCAACTGTCAGGCCATAGTGGTTTCTTCATCTCTGGGACATTTTCCTGGAGGCTGGTTCAGAGCGACGGCCAGCAAGTGCAGCGTCCATTCCATGCATCACCGCTTTGGCCCGCGCTCGGCCTAAAACGATAAAGATTGTATCCGGAGTGGAGCGAAGTGGAATTCCGGATACAATCGGTTGAACTAAGCCGCTTCCCGGCAGCTATGGGGATTCAATCGAGCGACTTGCTTCTATCGAATGCTCCCATTTCCCCATGATGATTGCTATTTGACAATGGAATAGGATTCTGGCGATGATCTGGTAATCTTTGGGGATAAGGGCCTGGCATCTTAATGAGGTCAATAGACGGCAAAAAGACATTCCTTTCCCCTCGAGGGCACATTTCGAATTGAAATAAGTTCCTACCCACGAGTCCATCCTCATGGGGACCGGCTAGCATATTGGGGCATCCTGTCTGCCGAGCTTATCGCCAAGGCAGGCAGAACTTCTCTCGGGATCATTTTCCCTTTCCCACAGAAAGGACAAACTCGGGGATCTATTCCCGTTATCCGAGTCAGCAGATCTTCCCAGGTTTCTTTGGGAGATCCCTCCGACTCTTCATCAGTCGAGACCCCCAAAAGACTCTTGCATCGCCAAAGCTTCCTCTTGCGGCTTCGATTGCTCAAAAGGCCATAATGCCGGATCTTGACGAACTGGTCCGGTAAAACATGGAGCAAAAAGCGACGAATGAACTCAAAAACATCCAAGGTTAAAAGCTTGATTTTGTTCCCGTCCGCCGAATCCCGCCAGCGAAGGGTCACCCGGGTCCCCTCTAAATCCACCAAACGATCATTGGAAAGCGCGACCCGATGCGTGTAACGACCCAGATACTCCATCACCTCTTCGGCTCTTTTTAAGGGGGGCTTACAATAGACCACCCACTCTTGCTGATAAAGACCGGTCAGGAACTTTTTGAAGGCAAGCCCCCCCTGAAAGGCTTCTATTTTGCCGGGGACCTTCAGCTTCCCAGTCTCATAAACCTTTTTGAGACCATCCAGGAATTTCCCCCGGAACAGGGAGGACAGGACCTTGACCGGAATGAAAAAGTCCGGCCTCGAAGAGATCCATCTCTTCCCATCCAAAGATAATCCCCCGGCGGTCACAAGGCAGTGAAGATGCGGATGGTCGATCAAGGTCTGGGACCAGGTGTGCAACAGGGCGCTAAACCCAATCTCGGCCCCCAAATATTTTGGATCCTTTGCCAATTGCACAAGCGTTTCAGAGGCCGCTTTAAACAGAAGATTGTAGATAACTTTCTGATTCCTCAAGGCCAAGGACCGGAGGCTCTCCGGAAGAGTAAACACCGAGTGAAAATAAACAATCGGTAGCAGATCCTTCTTCCGGGCCTCCAGCCACCGCTCCTTCTCCAACGATTGGCATTTGGGACAATGTCGATTCCGGCAGGAATTATAAGAGATCCTCAACTGACCACAGTGATCGCATTGATCGATATGGCCCCCCAGCTCAGCCGTTCGGCAAACCTCGATGGCCCGCATGACCCGCAGGTGACGAAGGGGCATCTCCGAACCATGAAGTTCCCGATACCCCGGCCCAAAAGCCCGAAAAATATCGGCTACCTCTAAAGACGTTTTCATGGGAAACCAACCTCTCTATCAGGTCAGCTTCCCAGTTCCCTCCACAAGATCTAAGGGGCTGATCACGCCTCCCAGATTCTTTCGGCTGAGGTGAAGATAGATCGCCGTGGTCTTAGGAGTCGTATGCCCCAAGAGACGCTGAATATGGTAAAGATCGGTCCCCGCTTCCAAAAGATGGGTAGCAAAACTGTGCCGCAGGGTATGCACCGACGCGGGTTTCTTGATCCCAGCTTGAAGAAGAATCTTTTCAAATACCCTCTGAACCGCCGAAACGGAAAGAGGCTCAGTCTCGGGTTTCCCTGGAAACAACCAGCCCTGAGGCCGATATTCTTTCCAATACTCCCGCAGTACTTCCAAAGTGCGTTGGGCTAATAAGGTATAACGGTCTTTCTGCCCTTTGCCCTGCTGGACCCGAATCGTCATTCGCTGGCTGTCAATGTCCGAAACCTTCAAATGGACCACCTCGCTGACTCTCAGACCAGCCGAATAGATCGTCATCAGCAGCGCTCGATGCTTCAGATTCCGGGTGGCAGAAAAAATATCTTGAATCTCCTGCTCAGAAAGAACCACCGGAAGTCTCTTCCCCGTCTGTACTCGGGGAATCCGAAATCCATTCCAATCTCTCTTGAGGGTCGTCTCGTAGAAAAACTTCAGAGCACTATACGCCTGACTGATCCCTGACTGGGAGGCCTTCTTCGCCTGAATGAGGTGATGAAGATACTCCCGGATTTCCGGATCCCCCAGCTCCTCCGGGGATCGACGAAAGTGCAGGGCAAAGCTCCTCACCCAAGTCAAATAACATGACCGGGTTCGAGGACTGTAATTCTTCAACTCCAAATCCATTTTCATCTGATCGCGCAACTTTCCCATGGCCGATCTCCTTTCTTGAAACGTAGATTAAACAACCTCTACTTTTTAATAGAAAGGAGATGGCCTTGGAACTGGCAGACAAATCAATGCATAGCAAGTGCCCCAGAGCAACAATTCATCGCCAGATACTATTCAATTGTCAAAGAGCGATTGGGGAAACCACCGCGAAGCGGTTTAGTTCAACAATAATTAGACTGGTCTATATAAGACCTTTATCACAGCGGTTTTGAGTCTGTATAACTCCGACTGACCACTTGGCGATTCCTGCATGAAAGTTCAGTCTTTTCAGTTATTAACGTGACTTCTGCGCTCGGATTGTCTTGTTGTTATCGAGATTTGATAAGACAAATGTAAACCGGGACCGTTGTTGAAACTTTCCACTTATTTCCATTGTTACCCCAAAATTCGAAAGCCTCCACAGGCAAATACGAAACACCCTTGGAGGCTTAATATCGGCACCTTCCGGAATTCCCAATTCATATCGAACTCCAAAAGATCTGGGGTTAGATTGTGACGGAATGGTTGAAAGACCTATGTTTTAATAAAAATCTACTCCCTCTGAATGGAAACGTCAATAGGAATTTAACCCATCTTGATGACTTCTATTTGAAATGTTGAATTCTCAGGGCAGATACCAAAAACAATATTTCAGGAAGGAACGTTCAATTTGGCACCCCCTCAATTCCCTCCAAATAGGCATTCATCGGATTAAAATTTATGGATTCACCCTCCAAAGATTGAAGCTTTCCATCGATAATTCATGAGGTTAGGCCCTGCCTCCTCTGTGGATAAGGCCTTTCATAGAAATGGTCCTCGCGAAGTTCATACCGTAATCAACAAGGATTATCTTGAAAATAGGGAGATCCTTTCCTGGGAGGCCAAGCCCTTTGGGTGAACCATATTATAAGATCGAGAATAAAAAAACCCATTCGTAAGTGCCTGTTTTTAACAAGGGATTAGAAAGGAACGGTTACAAAGCATTTTACGCGATAGGGCAGATAAAGCCCCCCATCCATTCAAAACTTCACCTACTAATTTTCAGATATTCCAAGGCTGAACAATTAACGATTACTGAGTGAAAGCATGCTTAATGTTCTTGGAGTAATCGAATTTCTGCACTTCTATTAGACAGTTCAAATTGAATATATGAATATCATATCGTAA
>JACRCA010000421.1 GCA_016234425.1 Deltaproteobacteria bacterium
GAATTCTTGATGAAGTGGATGAGATTGAGAAGATGGGGGGTTATGTAACAGCGATAGAAAGGGGTTGGTTGCATAAGAAGATTGCTGAATATTTCAACAATGAAAGGAAAATGATTGAGAAAGGCGATATAAAATTAGTGGGCTATAACATCTATAAAACCCCCATCGATCTGCCCCCGATTAACGTGTTTCGCTATCCCGAGGGAGTGGAAGATAGGCAGAAGGCGAGGCTAAAGAGATTGAGAGAGAAAAGGAATAATGAGAAAGTCAGCAGTGCTCTCCTCGCCCTGGAAGAGGCTTGCAAAAAAGGAACAAACGTGATGCCTTACACTCTTCAATGTGCCCGAGTCGGTTGCTCAGAGGGGGAAATATTTAAGGTATTTAAAAAAGCTTTTGGCCTTTGGAAACCACCGCTGCCTTGGTGAGAGCAGTTAAGAAATTTCCCTCCCCCTTTGATGGGGGAGGGATCGCCATGTGGAGTAAGCTCCTCTACTCCACAGGGTGAAGGTGGGGGTGAAGGCAAGATGGCCGCAAAAATAAAAGTTCTCTTATCGAAACTTGGGTTAGACGTTCACAATAGAGGATTGATCACCGTGGATAAAGAATTACGTGATGCCGGCATTGAAGTCATCTATATGGGCAATTGACTCCCCAGGGAGATCATCCACACAGCTATTCAAGAAGATGTGGATGTCATCGGGGTAAGTTCTTTAGGAGGTGCGCATCTCACGCTTGGTGGGGAGCTGATGGAACAGGCCAAGAAGGAAAGGCTCATAGACCGGATAGCCTTTATCATTGGGGGGGTTTTCCCACCTGCCGATGCTGGGAAATTAAAAGAAATTGGTTTTGATGGGGTCTTTATGCCGGGGGCGACCCGGGAAGAAATCGTATCATCCATCCGCAAGATTGTCTCCAATAAAACTGGTAGATCCTCTTGAATATGCCCTTCCTGGAAGATATCCCCGGAGGCAAGATGGCCCTCTCGCCCTCGTTAACGTGTTTCCATGGGCAGGGCTTCCCATTTGGAGTAAGTTCCTCAACTCCACTGGTTCGTCCCATCCCCCTGAGGCAGACTCACAGTGACAAAAAGGGTCTGCGAAGGTCTTTTTGATGCCGGGTCGGGGTCGGAATTCTGGGAGAAGCTTTTTCCTTCAGCTGAGCCAATTACCACGTATAGTCAATTTATGGGGCTCCCCGCTTTTGCTCTGGAATTTTCTCTACATATATCTTCATGAGGATCTTTCCCCATCCGCCCTTGTCGAGGCCCACATCCGTGCACTGGACAATATTGTATCGCTCAAAATTCTGGTCCGACTTGGTTATAATCCGTTCGTGGATCACGGGCAGGATTGCGCTTATGGGCCCCAAGGCAGATATGCACATCCTTTTCGGACATTGGTCGGCAATCAATTGGCCACCCGCGGTCATCACGAAACGGTCCCCCACCCGGTGCTGGGCATGACAGCCGTGGGATTCGATCACTTCGGCTATGACCCGACACTTCACGAATTCGGGTGTTTGGGTGACCATCTTCACCTTCCGGGGATCCGAGCGAAAGATCTCCATCTCCTTATCGGTATACCCCATGTGTTTCTGGAAACGTCTCCAGATCTCCTCAACATCCATCCGCGTCCCTCCTTTGGCTTAAGCCCTAACATACCCTCCATATCAGGGCTGGTTATTGATTGGGGGAAAGGAATTTCAATGAAAAAGCTGAGCCTCGACAGCAATCTAATGGATCGGAAAGATTAAGTCAAGGAGTTATTTCGAAGCACTGGATATCTTTCTGATCAATCGGGTATTTAAACTCCTCCAGAGGTGATGATCAGAATCATTTTTTCGATTGACAGGGTTTCCTACGAGGAATATAAAAATAACAATTTTATTTTCCAGGATAGCCTATCTTTCCAAGAGGTCTTAAATACCCTGGAGAAACTAACCGCTAAAGAGAGGAGTGGCGGAAAAAAATGGATGCGCAAAAAGGCCTGGCCAGAGCGATGGAGCTTTATGAGCACAGAGGAAAGCGGGCGAAAGAGTTGAGAGCCCGAGGGATGAAGGTTTTAGGCTACCTATGCCTTTTTGCCCCACCCGAAATCATGGCGGCCGCAGGGATTCTGCCTTACCGCTTGCGCGGCGACCTTAAGGAATCAATCACCCAGGCTCATTTTTTCGTGGAGCCCTTCGGCTGCCCTTATGTGCGCAACCTCTTCGACCAGGATCTCAAAGGAAAATATGACTTCCTCGATGGGCTGGTCATGTCCCATAGCTGTGACATGGTTCAGCGTATTTATGGGATCTGGACTTTAAACAAAAAGCCTGCCTTCCAGTATTTCGTCAATGTTCCCCACACCATTACCCCCTGGTCCAAGGAATTTTTCAAAAGGGAGCTCATCTTCTTCGGGGAAAAGATGGAGAATTTCTCCGGCAACAGAATCAGCGATGGCCAGCTGAAGAAGACGATCGCCGCGTACAACACCTGCCGGGCTCTCTTAAGGAAGCTTTACAGCTTGCGGAAGGAAAATCCCCCACTGCTCACCGGCACTGAGGCTATGCAGGTGTTGGTGGCGGGAATGGGGTTACCCGTGGAAGAATTCAACAGTCTTCTGCATGAAGTCATTGAAGAAGTCCCTTTTCGCAGCCAGCGGCCCGCAAAAAAGACTGCCCGCCTGATGATTTACGGAAGTGTATGTGACGACCCCAGTCTTATCCAGCTCATCGAGGAGAGCGATGCTTACGTTGTTACGGACGATACCTGCATCGGAACCCGCAGCTTTAGGCATGATATTCCGCAGACCCCCGACCCATGGGATGGACTGGCTACGGCCTACTTTGACTCTTTCCTCTGCCCCCGCACAGATCGGGGGGCGGACGGGAAGCGATTCCAGTATATCGTGGATTTAGCCCGAGAATACAAAGCCGATGGAGTCATCTTGTATATTTACTCTTTCTGCGATCCTCACAAACTTGATGCTCCGGATGTAGGCCATCATCTAAAGAGAGAAGGCCTCCCCACATTAATTATCGACGATGATTACACCCTGACAAACTCGGCAGCCATCCAAACCCGGATTCAAGCCTTTATAGAATTATTGAGCTGACAAGCCTTGGCCGAAGCCAGAAAGATCGGCCAGGGAGAATTACAGAGGAGTGTTAACCATGAACCAGGTTTACAGTGAAATGACCCGGGCGATCAAGTCAACAGAAACCGTGCGCAACATCAAGAAATACATCCCCAGCTTTTACGAACGAGGTCAGCGCCGTCAGGCTGCCCGCGCGCAATTGGTCTGGAACATGCTCGGCACAGGAGTGGAGATCTTGCAGGCCTTCGATCTGGTTGGAGAATGGCCGGAGAATTACGGCACTTTGTGCGCGGCCCAACAGGTGGCCATGGGCTTTTGCCAGGAGGCGGAGGCCGAAGGGTATAGTAATGAGCTCTGCTCCTATTTGAGGAATAGCCTGGGGTATTTACGCCGCTGCCGGGATTTAAGGCAGGTTCCCCCTGAAGCCCCTCTGGCGGGCATGGGCAACCCGAATTTTCTCCTGGGTTCAGGGTTGATATGCGAGCCCAGGTATAAATGGTTCCAGGCCATTGGAACTCACTTCCTTGACGTCCCCATTTTCAATGATGACCCGGTTAGCCCTCCCTATGATGCCGACCTTCAAGATCCCCGCCTTGCCGAACACTACAAAGCCCAGATCCGCGCCACTCTTCAGGCTCAGATTACCTTCTTAGAAGAGCAAACTGGAAAGAAGCTGAACATTGAGCGCTTCCGGGAAATCATGAGAAACTCCCAGGAGGCTATGAAATACTGGTATGCCATATTAGAACTTCGTAAGGCTGTTCCCTGCCCCATGGGTTCCGAAGACTATTTCACGGCCATCATTCCCTTCCTATATCTCGCAGGTGAACGAGAAGCCATAGACTTCTACAAGGCACTCTATGAAGAGGTCAAGGGCCGAGTGGACCGACGCATCGGGCTCATCCCGGAAGAAAAATACCGTTTCTGCTGGCTGGGAATTCCTCCCTGGTTTAACATGGGGCTGTTCAACTATCTGCAAACCTTAGGGGTGGTTTTCTGCGTGGAATCGACTTATTATGTCGGTCAACCGATAGAGGTGGATCTAGCCGATCCCCTGGAGGGGTTGGTGGAACGGACCTGGAAGACGGCCCAATACAAGCAAAAGCAGGGTTCGGAAGTCAATCCCGACATCTGCAATCCTGGAGTCTTTAATCCTGGTGTCGGTCCAGAACTTATCAAGCGCTGGGCTTTGGAATATAAATTGGACGGGGCCATCGCGCACCGAACTCGCTCTTGTCGCGCGACGAGCATGGGCCAACTGTACATTAAGAACAAGCTGGCTGAAATCGATCTGCCCTTGCTTACATTCGAGAGCGACATGGTTGACCCCCGGGCC
>JACRCA010000422.1 GCA_016234425.1 Deltaproteobacteria bacterium
ATTCTCTCACTCCTTTAACGCACCGGTAAGCCCGGCGACATAATGTTCTACAAAGAAAGAATAGACTAAAGCTACCGGCAGAGAGGCCAGGAGCGCTCCGGTCATCAGCGGCCCCCAATGGTAGACATCTCCGCGAACGAGTTCGGTGACCAAGCCAATGGGAACTGTCTTGCTCTCCGTGGTTGATATGAAGCACAGGGCGTACAGGAACTCATTCCAGGAAAGGGTGAAAGCGAAAATGCCGGCAGAGAAAATTCCGGGAAGCGAAAGAGGAATGATGATGCGCCAGAATACCCGCATTCGGGTGGCTCCATCGATCATGGCACACTCCTCCATCTCCTTGGGGATGGATTTGAAATATCCCATGAGCAGCCAGGTGCAGAAGGGGATGAGAAAAGTTGGATAGGTTAGAACCAAAGACCAAAGCGAATCCCATAATTTGAGCTTGAAGATGATCATGGCCAGGGGAATGAAGAGGATGGTCGGCGGGATCAGGTACCCGAAAAAGATGGCCAGCCCCGTCGGTCCAGAAGTCCTAAACTTGATCCGCTGGATGGCGTAGGCAGCAAGGAGACTTGTGCCCAACGAAATGACCGTAGAAAGAATGTCCACTAAGAATGTGTTGTACATCCAACGCATGAAGATGGTGTCGAAGAGCAGGACTTTTACGTTCTCCAAGGTGGCATTATGCACGTAGAACGGGTTCAGCTTCAGGTTATACAACTCTTTCATTGGCTTAAGACTCGTGTTAAACATCCAATAAAAAGGAAATAGAAGAAAGATGATGAAAATGACCAGAGGAAGGTAAAACTTAAGAAATTTTTCGGCGAACGATTCGTGCACTTTAGTCTTCCCTCCTCAGGTATTTAAAGCTGATAAGCACGCAGAGGACGAGTATGGGCAGAATGAAATTCGAGATGGCCGCTCCTTCCCCGAAATGTCCGCCGGGGATGGCCCTCTGGAAGGAGAGCGTTCCGAAGAGGTGGGTGGCATTGGCTGGCCCGCCTTTGGTAATGACCCAGACCAGCTGAAAGTCTCCAAAGGTCCAGATGGTGGAGAAAGTGGTCACGACTGCCAAGAGGGGGGCGACCATAGGGAGAGTGATGCGTCTGAATTTAGCCCAGGAACCCGCCCCATCGATGGCCGCCGCCTCATATAAGGTGGGGGTGATGGTCTGCAAGCCGGCCAGAAGACCGATGGTAAAGAAGGGGATTCCCCTCCAGACATTGGCGGCAATCAATGATAAGCGGGCATTGTTGGGATCACCGAGGAAGTCGATTCGACTACTGATGAGACCTAACTTGATCAAAGACCAACTGATGGCGCTGAAGGTAGAGTCGTAAAGCCACCAGAAGACAATAGCGGAAAGTGCCGTGGGTATGATCCAGGGCAGAAGAATGATGGCCCGGACGAGTCCTTTGGCTTTGAAGTCGCGATTGAGGACGATGGCCAGAGCAAATCCCAGAATGGCCTTGAGGATCACGGCTATGATGGTGTAAAAAAAGGTGTTATAGGTAACCAGCCAGAAAGTGGAATCTTTCAGAAGGCTGACGTAGTTATCAAAGCCGATGAACTCTCCCTTTCCACCCACGAGGGTATCCGTGAAACCCAGCCAGAGACCCAGGACGAAAGGGTAGGCCAAAAAAATCAGGAGGATGGCTTCAGCAGGCATGACCAAAAGAAAGCCGAGGAAGGTGCGACTCTCCATCAGCCTGGAGAATCCTACCGGCGGCTGAGGCCATCCTCGCTTTTCTGCTACGGACTGTACTGGACTCAAGTCTCTCAAGCTTTCTTTTCCTTGGGAACAGCTTTTTTCTTATAGTACCTGAGCAGCCGTTGTTCGGCGATCGATGCCGCTTCTTTGGGAGACTTGCCACCCACGCAGACATCGCCCATCAGGTCAACTACAACGTACTCTGCCATGGCCGCAGCCGAGGCCGGCCCCTCTGGCCCCTCGTAACCGTTCCAGAGCGTGTTGGCAATGCAGTCCCGGAAGGGAGTGTGCTTGGGATCGCTGGTCCATACCGGCAGCTTTTTGTAAGCCTTCAAGGCAGGACCAACGTAGCCAATCATGGCATCGGTCCAGGGGCCTGCCTGGGGCTCCTCCATCATGAACATCAGGTAATGTTTGCAGGCATTGGGGAAGCGGGTGTAATTGAAGATAAACGCCTGGCTGAAGAGGTGCAGCTCGGTAGGCCTCTTCACTGGCCCAATCGGCATGTTAACGTGGTTCATGTCGTTGGCGATCTCCGGCCATTTGCCCTTGGCCGCGGCATAAATGCTAATGCCATTAGTGGTCACAGAGATCTCTCCGGCTAAGAAAGCCTTGTTGTTGTGGGGGTCGAGCCAGGAAGCCACGCCGGGGATCATGGTCTCGTAAAGTTCTTTGACAGCCTCTAATGCGTTTATGGTTTCGGGTGAGTTAATAACTACATTCGCATCTTTATCCACGCACTTTCCGCCGAACGCCCAGAGCCAGTGGTGAGTCCAGATGTTTCCGTCACCCACGGCATGTCCCATAGCAAATCCTGGGGGGTGCCCTTTAGCCTTGAGCTTCTTGCACATCTTGATGTACTCAAAGATATCACTGGGTGGTTTTTCGTAGCCAACCTCTTTGACCCAACTCTCCCGGTAGTTGACGCAGTTCACCGGGCCGCCCAGGGGCAGAGCGATCCAGCGCCCGGTTTTGGGGTGGATGGCATATTTCGGGACAACGGATTCCCATCCCCCGTATTTCCGGCCCAGGTATGTTGCTATGTCCGTAACATCAATGAGCTTATGCGGGTAGAGATGGGGGTCATCGAACCACCCGATGACGATGTCGTGCCCTGCGCCCACAGAAGCAGACATGGCAGCCTTAGGCCTCACGTCCTCCCAACTAAGCCATTCCGTCATTACTTTGCAGCCGGTCGTCTCCTCCCATTTCTTGGTATTTTTGATCCAAAGATCCTTATCCCCCTGGACGAACACTTCCCAGCGCAGGACTCGCAAGACCGCGTCTTTTTCGATCTTCAGCTCCGGGGGAACCGGCGGCTTGGCTGGTTCCTTTTTTGGGGGAGCCTTCTTGGCCTGGGCTAAGGCATCTAAAGGAGTCCCAGCAATACCCATAGCCGCCGCCCCGGCCAAGCCGGTTTTAATGAAATCCCTGCGGCTAAGCCCTTCTCCTTCACCTTCTATAAGCTCATTGTCTTCCTTTTCATTCTGTATAAGCTCTTTGTCTTC
>JACRCA010000429.1 GCA_016234425.1 Deltaproteobacteria bacterium
CCGACAGGCTGCTCCCGTGCGCAAGCGGCTTCTGCTTATTCTGCCGGATGGCGATAAGTACGAATACCTCTGCGCCTATTGCTCCCACTCTCTCGGAACCAAGATGGAATATGAAGAGCGGGAGGTGCAGATTTTAGTCTGACTCCCCTCTTCCTCAGCCCAGCACGAGATCAAGAGGAGCCTTTCCCAGCCAGACCACCTTCATTTTTGATGATGAACCATTTGGAAATTCGCGACAGTTGGAGACGCGGGCCAAGCAATACTGTACCCGTTTTCTTTTTAATAGCGGGATGTTCCCAGAGATCAAGAAGCAAGAGGCCGTTGGGCTGATGGGGCAACCTGCCTTGGCTATTCACTTAGAGGGGGAGAATCCCAATCGGGACGAAAAGGCCAAATCAAAAGTTTATCTTATAAAAAAGGGGGAAAGGATCATCTCCTTCGTCTGCACTCAGTGGAGGCCTCTGTCTGGAACTTACGATCCGGAACCCTTTGAATATTTCGAAACCTTCGTCCACAGCTTTAAGTTTTTGCAGCCGAGCTTTCATGAAGAGCTGAACGAAAAGATAAAGAAGCTAAAAGGATAAAACTAAGATTTTTAATTTCGGATGGCGAATTTCGGATTTTTTATTCCGAATTCCGCCAGGGAAATTTCATGGCCTCTTTTTTAATTAATAATTTGGTTCTCTCTCGAAAACGGCTGCCGCTCCCATACCGAAGCCAATGCACATGGAGACCAGCCCATAGCGGGCGTTGCGCCGCTTCATCTCATGCGCCAGGGTGGTGGTCAGGCGCGCTCCGCTGTTGCCCAGGGCATGACCGAGGGCAATGGCGCCTCCGTTCACGTTGACCTTTTCCATATCCAGTCCCAGAGTTCGGCATACATAAAGGGCCTGAGAGGCGAAAGCTTCGTTCAACTCGATGAGATCGATTTGACTCAGGCTCAGGCCGGCGAATTTCAGGGCTTTGGGAATGGCTTCCACGGGGCCAATGCCCATGATCTCCGGAGGGACCCCAGCAACGGCGAAGGACCGAAAAGTAGCCATGGCCTGGAGCTCTAAGGACTTGGCTTTTTCCTTGGACATGAGCACAACGGCCGAAGCTCCGTCATTCAACGGAGAAGAGTTGCCCGCGGTTACAGTTCCGGCAGCTGAGAAAGCCGGCCGCAGCTTAGCCAGAGCTTCCATCGATGTGTCAAAACGTACCCCCTCGTCCGTATCGAAGATGAACTGCCGGAACGTAACTTGCCCGTCTTCAGAGACTTCCTGGGTTTTCACTTTAACCGGCAGGATTTCATCTTTGAACTTACCCCCTTTGATGGCGGCAGCAGCTTTCTGGTGACTCTTCAGAGCAAAAGCATCCTGGTCCTCGCGACTGATCCCAAACTTCCGGGCCACATTCTCAGCTGTCACCCCCATGGCTGTATAGCCCTCAGGATAGGTCTCAATCAGCTTCAGGTTGGGCACGGTCTTGTTTCCGCCCATGGGAACCATGGACATTGATTCAACTCCCCCGGCGATGATTACATCGGCAAAACCGCACATGATGTGTTCTGCGCCGGTGGCAATGGCCTGAAGCCCTGAGGAGCAGAAGCGGTTGATGGTCTGGCCGGGGACCGTGTAAGGGAGTCCCGCAAGGTAGCAGATTAAGCGGGCCACATTCAAACCCTGCTCCGCTTCCGGGAAGCTGCAGCCCATAACCACATCATCCACCTCTTCAGGCTGCAAACCCGGGGCCCGGGTCAGGGCCTCTTTGACGACCCACCCGGCCAGGTCGTCCGGCCGGGTGTTGCGCAGGCTTCCGCGGGGAGCACGGCCTACAGCCGTTCGAACCGCAGAAACGATGACAGCTTCTTTCATGCTCTCCTCCTTTTAATTCCGCAAAGGCGTGTTGGTCTTGAGCAGGTGCGAGATTCGGTCCTGGGTCTTCTTCTCTCCGCAGAGGCTCAGGAATGCCTCCCGCTCGATGTCTAACATGTGTTGCTCCGTGACCAAAGCCCCGCTCAACACGTCGCCGCCGGTAAGGATATAGGCCAGTTTACCGGCGATGAACTCGTCATATTCCGTAATGTAACCTCCCTGGCGCATGGTGTTGGCCATATATTTGATGGCCGCTCGTCCGCCGTCCCCGGCCACTGGAAGGAGTCTTGGCCGCAGCGGCCGGAACCCTTCTCGCACCATGGCCAGGACCGTCTGCTTAGCGTCATAAAGCAGATGATCGACATTGGCCGTAACCTTGTCCGCAGAGCGGAGGAACCCGAGCTTTCTGGCTTCCTCGGCGCTGGTTGAGACCTTGGCCAGGGCAATGGTCTCGAAGGCTTTGCGCAAGAAGGGAAGCAGGTCTGGGGTTACCCCATCGGGAATACCCTCGATGCAGCGCAGATAGACTTCCTTGTTGCCGCCAGCCCCTGGCAGAAGGCCCACGCCAATCTCCACCTGGCCCATGTAGGTCTCCAGGGCAGCTACGATGCGGTGGCTGGATAAGCAGACCTCGCAACCGCCACCCAAAGCCATGCCATGGGGAGCGGCCACGATGGGTTTTTCAAAGTATTTCATGGCCATCATGGCATCCTGGATGGATTTGATCGCCGCCTCGATGCCCGCCCAGTTGGACTTGGCAATTTCTCCCACGAGCATGAGAAGATTGGCCCCGACAGAAAATCTCTCGGCATGGTTCCCGATGACCATTCCCCCGAAGTCCTTTTCCACGATCTGCAGGGACTCGTGGATCATCTCGATAATCTCCTGGGCGATGGCGTTCATGTAAGTGTGGAACTCCAGGCAGGCCACGCCATCTCCCATATCGATCAGGCTGGCCCCAGCATTGGACTTGACCAGCTTCTTCCGCTCCTGCAGCGAGGGCAGGAGGATGATCTCGGGCTTCTCCGTTACCCTCTTGTATCGCCCCGTCTTCAGGTCGAAGAAATAGAGCTGCCCGTCTTTCTTCTGGTAAAAGGATTTTTTCTTCTTGGCCAGAAGGGTCTTCACCAAGGGCGGGAGGGATTTCCCCTCCTGCTTCATCCGGGCCACCGCATGCTCAACTCCTAAAGCATCCCAGGCCTCGAAGGGCCCCGCCTCCCAGTTAAATCCCCATTTCATGGCGTTGTCGATGTTGCAAATATCGTCGGCGATCTCGGGAATTCTCCGGGCTGCGTAAAGTAGGGATTCGCTGGTGATCTTCCAGGCGAACTGGCCAGCCCGGTCCTCGGCATAGATCAGGGCCTTGGCCTTGTCGGCACCCGGAGCTGCTTGCACCGCATCCAGCGAGGGATATTTGACCTTTTGGGCCGGACGGTAATCCATGGTTTTATAATCCAGCACCAATTTTTCTTTCCCCGCTTCCGACGTGATCCTTTTGTAAAAGCCCTGCCCTGTTTTATTGCCGAGCCAGTTCTTCTCGATCATTTTCTGGACGAAATCGGGGATCCTGAAGACTTCCCGCATTTCATCTTTGGTGGCGTTTTCATACAGATTCTTGGCCACGTGGGCGAACGTATCCAGGCCCACCAGATCCGTGGTTCCAAAAGAGGCGCTCTTCGGACGGCCCATGGCTGGTCCGGTGATGGCGTCCACTTCCTCGATGGAATATCCCTCTTTCACCATGGTCTTCATCAGATAGAGCATCCCGAAGATCCCGACCCGGTTGGCTATGAAGTTGGGGGTGTCCTTGGCATAGACGATTC
Source organism: Deltaproteobacteria bacterium (assembly GCA_016234425.1). GTDB lineage: Bacteria > Desulfobacterota > SM23-61 > SM23-61 > SM23-61 > JACRCA01. The sequence goes on from JACRCA010000429.1 coordinate 3,680, forward strand.
CCTTGCCCAGGACCCGCTCCCCAAAATGAGCCATGAATTTCACCACTTCTGGGAGGGTTTCGGGAAGGGGGATGATCTCCAGGAGCTTCATATAGCGGGGTGGGTTGAAAAAATGTGTGCCCAGGAAGTGTTGTTTGAACTCCAGGCTCATCCCCGCGCATATGTCCTTGATGGGAATGCCCGAAGTGTTCGTGCTAACGATGCTCCCGGGCTGGCGCGCTGCCGCCACCTTTTTTAACAGTTCCTGCTTGATCTTCAGATTCTCGACCACTACTTCGATGATCCAATCCACCTCGGCCAAGCGCGGCATATGGTCTGCGAAATTCCCCACCTCAATCAGGCTGGCGAAATCGGGAACGGCCAAGGCTGCGGGGCGGGCTCTGAGCAGGTTCTGCTTTCCCGTCAGGGCAAACCGATTGCGCACTTCTGGATGTTGGAGGGTTAGACCCTTTTTCTCCTCTTCGGGGGTCAATTTATCCGGAACAATGTCCAGCATGATCGATGAGATGCCCGCGTTCGCCAGGTGGGCAGCGATAGTCGCTCCCATCACACCGGCTCCCAAGACGGCTGCTTTCTTGATTTTCCTTTCCATTTTTCCTCCGATCTGGAAGGTCAGAGGCCTAAATTTCTTGGCTTCTGTAAGCTTTCCCAAGGCCCCTGTTTTCTTTCATTCCGCATTCTTAATAAGTTCTTTACACACTTCAATCGATCTCTGTAGGTCCTTTTCCGAGATTCCCTTAGTTAAATATTTGTAAGCCCGGCTGACTACCTCGTCTAACTTCTCCTCCAATTCCTTTCCTCGGGCTGTCAGGCATATCTTGTAGGCCCGGCGGTCTGTGGGATGATCTTCTCGCCGCAAGAGGCCTGCTTCTTCCATGCGATCAATCAGACTTGTCATGGTAGATTTTTCCAGATGGGCTTTCTCTCCCAAGGCGCTGATGCTTAGTCCGTCTTTTTCCCATAGAGCCTGGAGAACGGCGAAGTAGGCGGCGGAAATGTCTGCCAGGCCGCTTTCCTTGAGCATTCGGTTCACAAAATTATTCATTGCCCAAGTTGCCCGGGAAAGGAAAAACCCAACTTGATATTCCATCTTCATGCCATTGGCCTTTTTATTGATAGAAACTCTTAATCGCTCCCAAAAAGTTCGATGGCATACTATATGAAATAAAACTATATGTCAAGCAAATTATCACCGCATGAAGAGGAGCCCAGGGCCTTGAGGAGCGCGATGCTTAAAGACCGCTTCGCGTATCTACTCTCCGCGTTAGGCGATTTTCTAATGGATTCAGTGCCCTTGGGAATCGAGTAAGGAGAGGAGTTCCTGCTTAAGGGCCAAACCCCATTCGGTGTGTTCTGACTGGAGCGATTTTTTAACATAAGAGAGGGATCGCTTCCAGTTACGCCGAGCGGGACCTGCGCGCCCCATGGCCCCAAAAATCAATCCCATTTTTAAGTGGTTGTCAGCCACGAGGAGGTTGGGGAAGAAAAGGATATTCGTCCCTTCGAAGAGGTTATATGCAGCGCTATCCTCGTCTATATGCTGTAGAAGGGTTAAGAAAAATTCATTGGAAGAACGGACAAATTCCCTCTCATCTCTCTCTCTCTTTAAGTAACTGGTCGATTATGCCCATGGCCTCTGCACCGGTCCAATCTACCGGGCCCACCGCCCGATAGCGCACCATCGCTTGCCGGTCAATCAAGTAGGTTGCGGGATGGGCCCAGAGCCCAAAGAGACGACCCACTTTCCCAGTTTTATCCAAAAGAATGGGAAAATTCATCGGATGTTTCTCCAAAAACTTCTTGATGGTTTCACGGCTTTCTTTGGTGTTGATGCGATATAGGATGAACCCTTTGGGCCGGTACCTTGTGTATAACCTCTCGAAAGAAGGATCCTCCTTCCGACAATTCAGTCACCACGTGGCCCAGAAATTGATGAGGATGACCTTTCCGCTATAATCCTGTATATTTACCACCTTACCCTGGAGGTCCTCCAGGGAAAAATCTGGAGCGCGCATCGGCTTGGCATAGGCGTGAAAAATCCTCTGCCCTGCTAGGCTCTGAACCCGCGTGGACTCCGGGTTCAGCAAGCCAAAAGCGAACGCGAAAATCAAAGGCAGCATAATGAATTTCAGCATCCCCTTCCCTTCCATCCCTTATCTTCTCTGCTCCTTAGTTGCTGGCTCTCAAAGCCTCAATCCTCCCTTACCTCC
>JACRCA010000423.1 GCA_016234425.1 Deltaproteobacteria bacterium
ATTTCTCGAACCCCTGGAGGTTTTTCTTCAGGAAGGTGGCCAATTTCATGGCGTGATCTCTGGTGATCACTTCGGCACGGGTCAGGGTCCTGGGGTCTGTACCGTTCATGTTCAGCAGGTTCCCGGACCAGACATTGATTTGGTCATCGTAAACAAGCTTTTCGGCACTAATACGGGGAGCACCGAAATCTCGGTAGACTCCTAGGTCAAAGGATAGTTCACCCCGATCGATTCCCTCCTGTACCACTTTTCTTATATTGCCCCAGTTCCCAAGCTTGGCCAAGACCTGCTCCACATCTACCCCTACCATATTGAACATCATGGTCATGGGTTTTTTAACTAACCGGAAGGGGCCGCCAGAGTAAGCCACGATATCAGCATCCCCCGTGGCATCCACAACCATCTTCGCCAGGATAGCTCGTCGACCTGCTTTACTCTCCACAATAACGCCCTTGATTGCCTTGCCCTCCATGATACTGCTGGCCATATAGGTGTGCAACAAAAACTCTACTCCTTGTTCTTGTAACATAATGAAAAACTCATATTTGATGATCTCTGGATCAATGGCATTCAGTTCTATCTCCTCTCCAGAATTTTGACAGGGAGCATAAGCGGATTTTTCCTTCAATCTTCTGGCGATCTCGAGGTTGATTCCATTGTTAAGGGGGGGTGTTGTGATCACCAGGGCAGCAGTAACCAGGCCGCCGAGAAACCCATATTTTTCCAGAAGCATGACTTCAGCCCCGTTTCTTTTTGCAGATAATGCTGCGGCCACGCCGGCAAACCCCCCTCCACAAACTAGCAAGTCCACACTCGCTATGACAGGGATCTTTCTTTCCTGTTCTATAATCCAATCCATTCTTTACCTCCTGCTCGTAAGTTGAAGGTCCTTCAGGATGCCGTTAGCCGAAAAGAGCCCCTATGAAGAGGCCTCTCCTTGTTGTTAAGGATGGTGAGGCAGGTGTGCATGAATGATCGCTCCGATTTCTTAAAAAATGAATAAAACATCAAGAAAAGAGTTTGTCAAGCTTTTTCCTCACCCCCTTAATCCGTAATCAAATTACTTGACAGAAAAAGAAAACACTTCCTAGGATAGCATAGATACGGTGTTGGAAAAGGTTGAAGCTATCAACCTTTGCTTCACCCAGGAGGTGCAGAATGAATATATCACAAGGTCTCCTTCCTTTCCAGCTTATTGCGGATACCTCTAAAGTCCTGATTACTTCCGTCGGGGGCCTTCCTCTCGTCATGGAAACTTTTCGGGCTTTGGGCTTGCCGAACTCGGTGCAGGAACACCTTCCTCTTCTGCAAGCACAAGTTAAGTATGAAGAGGCCGATTATGTGGAGTCTTTCCTTTCGCTCTTTGCGGCGGGGGGAGACTGTTTGGACGATTTTCAACTTTTGCGGCAGGATGCTCCCTTGCAGAAGCTGGGGCTGAAGGTTCCTTCGCCGGAAGCCGCCCGTTTCTTTCTCAATGCTTTTCATGAAGAGGAAGCCTTGGAGGGTCGGGTTTCTCATCAGGCCTTCATCCCGGAAGAGACTGATTTGCTCCGTGGCTTGGCGGTGGTCACGGACATGTTGAGTTGGGATGGAGAGCGGCTGTTGCGCTGGCATCGGGAACGTTGTGGGACGGCGGAGCAGGTGATCGATGTGCTGAAGAAGGAATCCCCCCAAAGACCCATCTTTCCCCTCCAATTGATGCCCTTTAATAAATTTGATTACGGATTAAGGATTGGTTTCGCTATGACTGGAGACGAAGAGTAGTGTATAATTAAAAATCTATGAAAGACGATAAAACTCGTTTCCAATTTGTTGTGCACGAGCACGATGCCTCCCACCTGCATTACGATTTTCGCCTGGAGATGGAAGGAGTTCTGCGTTCCTGGGCGATTCCCAAGGGACCCTCCATGAATCCATCCGAAAAAAGGCTGGCCGTTCAGGTTGAAGATCATCCCCTCGAATACATGGATTTCGAAGGGATCATTCCAGAGGGGCAATATGGCGCGGGAACAGTGAGAATATGGGACTGCGGGACCTACGTCCTTCTGGAAAAGAAAAAGGACAGTATCACCTTTTTTCTCAAGGGGAAGAAGCTTCAGGGAAATTTCATCCTGGTCCAGTTCCGGGGAAGCAGAAAAGGAAACGAGTGGCTCCTGATTAAACAAAAGGATGAATATGCTCAGCCCGGTTGGAAATTGAAACCCATCAGACAAGACAGAAGGGATGAAAAAAGTTGACAGCTTTCTTAAAGAATTGTATGCATTCAGGATATTGAAAATTTGAGTCTGCAAAACAGTTCCTCTTCGCAACTTCAGGCACTTAAACGGAAAGGAGGAGACCTATGCCCACCAAGACATTCCAGGAATATATAGAAAGTTTGAGAAAATTGAAACCCACTGCCTACATGTTTGGAGAGAACATCGAAAATGTAGTGGATAATCCCCGCATCCGGGGAGGGATCAATGCCACCGGCGCAACCTACGAGCTGGCCTCCCTGGAGAAATACCGAGAGCTGGTGATTACTATCTCTCCTTTCACGGGTGAACGGGTTAATCGCTTCACTCTACCTCCGCAATCCATAGAAGACCTGGTGGCCCGAGTAAAAATTAATCGCATCCTCGGAGCCTATGTAGGCACCTGCCATCAGCGATGTACAGGTTTGGATTGCCTGAGTGCCCTGTCTATTGTCACCTTCGACACCGATAACAAATACGGGACTCACTACTATGACCGTTTCCTGGATTTCCTGAAGTATATGCAAAAGAACGACCTCACGGCGAATGCCAGCGTGACCGATGTTAAAGGGGACCGCAGCTTAGCGCCCCATGAACAACCCGATAAGGATCTATACCTGCGGGTGGTAGAAAAACGAAAGGATGGGATTATGGTCAAGGGGGCTAAGGTTCACCAGACCGGTTCTTTGAGCGCCCATGAACTCATCGTGCTCCCGACACGGGCTATGGGAAAAGGGGATGAGGATTATGCCATAGCCTTTGCAACTCCAGCAGATACCAAAGGAGTGATTCACGTCGTGGGAAGGAACTCCCTGGACACCCGGGAAATCGAAGGGGTTGATTGCGGCAACATCCGCTACAGCAAATACTGTCCCACCGTAATTTACGATGAGGTATTCGTACCATGGGCGCGCGTCTTCATGTGCGGGGAGATTGATTTTAGCGGGGAGTTGGTCGGCCGTTTTTCGGCCTTTCATCGGCAATCCCATGGTGGGTGTAAATCGGGTAAGATTGATGCCATGATCGGCGCCGCTCTGATGATGATGGACTACAACGGCACCTCCAAAGTTGCTCATCTACGCGAGAAAATAGTGGACATGATTACTACAGCCGAGACCCTTTACGGCTGCAGCTTGGCCGCTTCCTACGAGGGAAAAAGAGAACCCTCGGGAACCTATTTCATCAATTCCGTTCTGGCGAACGCTTCCAAGATCCATGAAGGAAAGGAATTGGCTGAATGTATCCGCCTGATGGTCGACATCACTGGCGGCTATGTGGCCGATTTACCCTCAGACCGGGATTTTAGCAATCCCGAGGTGGGTGGGTTATTGAAGAAATATTTGCAGGGAGCGGCTGGAATGCCGGTGGAGAACAGGATCAGGATGCTACGCCTGGTTGAGAAGATGGCCATGGAGAGCGCGGATACCATTTCCGACATCCACGGGGGAGGTTCGCCAGCGGCCCATCGACTTACCATCCTTAGAGAATCGGATTTGAGCTACAGGAAAAACTGCGCCAAACGTTTGGCCGGGATCGAAGAGTCATGAGGACACAAGAAACCACCCCCCTCCCATCCCTCCCCCCTCTGAGGGGGAGGGTGAGGGGGAGGGGGATTCAACATATGGAGGGAAAACTTTGCGGCGAGTATCATTCGAATCCTTGAAAGATTTTTGCCAGCAGGCATACGTCAAGGCCGGCGTTCCCGAAAACGAGGCCGAAATCATAGCCGACCTTCTGGTACGGGCCGACTTGCGGGGCATAGAAACTCACGGAGTGACCCGTCTGCCAATCTATATTCAGAGACTCCAGAAAGGTTATGTCCGCCCGGTATGCCAAATGACGGTGCTAAAGGAAAAAGGACCGGCAGTCTTCCTGCAAGCCCATGGGTCCATGGGGCACATCGTCGCCTATCGAGCCATGGAAAGGGCCGTTGCAAAGGCAGAAGAATATGGGATTGGCTGGGTTTCTGTAAAAGATAGCGGCCATTTTGGAGTGGCCGGGCTTTTCCCCATGATGGCTTTGAAAAAGGATTACATCGGCTATATCGTTTCCAATTCTGCCCCGATGATGGCCCCCTGGGGCGGGCGCGAGCGGATCGTCGGAAACAATCCTTTAGCCTATGCATTTCCCACAGATCATTATCCGCCGCTAGTTCTGGATTTTTCATGCAGTGTGGTCTCTTCTGGTAAATTGATCTTATGTCGCAAGAAAGGTGAAAAAATCCCCCTGGGATGGGCTTTTGATAAAGATGGTCTTCCCACGGAAGACCCGTACGAAGGATACGAAGGGGGAGGCTCTTTGGCGCCGATTGGCGAACACAAGGGTTATGGAATGGTCATTGCCCATGAGATCCTTACGGCCGTTTTAACTGGGGGGAAATTGACTCGGAATATCAAAAGTCTTTATGAAGAGGACAAGTCAGGGATTCAGGGGACCTGCCATTCCTTCATGGCCTTAGATCCGGATTGTTTTCTGGGGCGGGAAGAATTCAAAAAGAACATGGATCTTTATATTAAGAGCATCAAGGAAAGCCCGAAGGCCAAAGGCACCCAAGAGATTCTCGTTCCGGGCGAACCCGAGCACCGTACCGAGTTGCGCTTCCTCAAGGAGGGAATTCCTTTGTCCCCGAATACCGAAAAGGAACTGGCCACGCTTTGCAGGTCATTGGAAATTGCCCTTCCGCCGATATACTAAAGATCATTGTTCCCAATGCGGACAGGCGATGTTCTTCCCTTCTCATCCCACCGGAATAGCTCTATCCTCAAACTGCTCTGAGCCTTCATTTTTGAGGATTTAGACTTGATAGACAAACGGAAAAAGGGTAGGCTTTTTGACGAGTGGCCAGATAAGTATGACCGGTGGTTTACAACGCCGATTGGCGCTCTTGTGAAGAAGTATGAAGGCGAGCTGATCCTGGACCTATTGAAGCCTGAACCTGGAGAGATCATACTGGATGCCGGCTGCGGAACGGGCGTATTCACCCTGGATATACTCTCCTTTGGCACGCATGTAATTGGACTGGACATATCTATGCCCATGCTTCTGCGGGCGAGAGAGAAGGCCAGGGGGTATCGCTTCCAGACGGTTCTGGGTGATATGTTAAGTCTTCCCTTTCCCGAGGGCTCTTTTGACAAAGTGGTCTCTGTTACGGCCCTTGAGTTTATCGAAGAGGCAAAAGGTGCCATTCAAGAGCTATTCCGCGTGACCAAAAAAGGAGGAGGCATTGTAGTGGCCACGCTGAACAGCCTGAGCCCCTGGGCTTCACGCAGAAAAGCCGAGGCAGAAAAAGGTCATACCTTATTTGAGAGGACAATCTTCAGGTCTCCTGATGAGTTGCTCTCCCTTGTCCCCATTGACGGTATCATGAAGACCGCTATTCACTTTCAAAAAGATGACGACCCAGAAACCGCAGCTGAATTGGAGCGTGGGGGACAAAAGAAGGGGTTGAACACAGGCGCATTCCTGACTGCACGCTGGGAGAAGCCCTAAAAAGGACTTTTACTTTCATCCTTTTTCTGAGAATAGTTAAAGGATCAGAATATTGAACCTTCCGATGAAGCTAAAAAGATCGTGGACAAATCCTCTGAGTTCTCAAAAATAGTTTCCACGTTTCTTAGCTCGCTGAAAATCGAAAATTTCTTTGTGACCTCTGTGGTTAGATTTTAATGCAAAAAATAATGGGAGGATAAAAAATGGCTGAAGGATTGGGCAAAGAGCGAAAAAAAGAAATCATGAAAGATATAATCCTGAAGTTACATCAAGGGCTATCCATTGATGAAGCAAAAAATAGATTTGAAAAAGAAATAGGGAGTGTGACTTCCACAGAAATTGCCGAAATAGAGCAATCCCTCATGAATGAAGGAATTTCTCCTGATGAAGTAAAGAAATTCTGCAATGTCCATGCCTTACTTTTTGAATCAGCCTTGGAAAAATCGGTGGCCAAGGAAGAATCTCCGGCTCATCCTGTTTACCTATCCAAACTCGAAAACAGGGAGATTGCCAATATAACTGGGGCAATAAAGGAAGTCATAAAAAACAGAGAGGCATATAGACTGCCCCAATTCAAGCAGAAAATAAGTGAATCTCTAGCTAAAATGAAAAATATAGACATACATTATACATGGAAAGAACAGGTCCTTTTCCCGTACCTGGAGAAATATGGCTTTTTCGGTCCTTCAAAAGTGATGTGGGGAAAAGATGATGAGATCAGAGAATTGCTAAACCGGTGTATCTCGGGATTGGAAACAGTAAAAGAAAAAAAAGAACTTGACGAATACATAGAGAAGAATCTGAATCTATTGATCGAAGAAGTTGATGGAATGATTTTTAAAGAGGAGAAAATTCTGTTCCCGACTTCCCTGGAAAAATTAAATGTCCAGGATTGGGTGGAGATACTGAAAGAAACGGAAAATGTGGGATATGGGTTTATTGTCAAGCCTAAAGAAACGAGTCTGCTCATCGAAGAGCTGAAAAGGGCAGTGCTGGAGGAACCAAAAGCGAAAGAAGAGGCCATTTCACTCCCTACGGGAGAGCTCAGATTGGAAGAATTATTGGGCATATTCAATACATTGCCCGTTGATATAACTTTTATCGATAAGGATGATGCCGTTAAATTTTTCTCGGAGGGCCCCAATAGAATATTTTTAAGGACCAAATCGATTATTGGCCGAAAAGTGCAAAACTGCCATCCCCCAAAAAGTGTTCATGTCGTAGAGAGCATTCTGAAATCTTTCAAAGAGGGCAAGAGAGACTCGGTAGATTTCTGGATCAATTACAAGGGAAAATTTGTTTACATAACATATTTCGCCATCCGAGATAGGATGGGAAATTATCTGGGGACATCAGAGGTTAGCCAGGAGGTAACGGGAATAAAAAAATTAGAGGGAGAAAAGAAATTACTGAATGAAGAAAGGTAATCTCTGGTGGAGACTGCTCAGTAAATAGGCAGTCGGGTCGGTTGGAATTTGGTATTAAAAAGTGTAAGCCTGACACCTTCTATGACACCTTCTGGCGAAGCTTGAAGGAAAGGACGCTGAAAAGTGATCCTGGCCCACCGAATTTGCGGGGTGATCCTCCTCCTCCTCGCCCTGACCTGCTGGCTTGAGGGCGTAAGAGTCTGGGATGGAATGGGCGGGACTGGATTTTTGCCGGCGATCCTGGGCGGCATCTTCATTCTTTTGGGCCTGGGGTTTTTCAAGAGAGAACCTCCGGAAAAAAGGCAACCATTTCCCTGGCCGAATAGGAAAAGCTGGCGGCACCTTGGCCTGGCTCTCTTCATCATGTTCGTCTACATTCTGACTGTGCGCTGGGTTGGTTATCCCGTGGCCACTGTCCTCTTCCTGACTGCCTTGCTGCGATTTACTGGAAATGTTCGTTGGCCGCTTGGAATTATTTTGGGCCTCCTGGTTGCGGCATCCACATTTTTTATATTTAAAATCTGGTTGAACATGCCCCTGCCGACGGGCTTGATTGGGATTTAAGGCAAAAGGACGATGTCCACCGTAGATCTGCTCCTGAATGGTTTTACCCAGGCCTTGACCCCTACGAATTTACTATTTGCCCTCATCGGGTCGATTTTGGGAACCCTCGTGGGGGTGCTTCCGGGGATCGGTCCCACCTCGGGAATTGCTATCCTTCTGCCTTTGACCTCCTTCCTGCCGCCCACTCCGGCGATCATCATGCTGGCGGCGATTTACTATGGAGCGATGTACGGCGGATCGACCACTTCCATTTTGGTGAACATCCCGGGAGAACTCTCCTCCGTGGTGACCACCATCGATGGCTACCAAATGTCCCGCCAGGGAAGAGCCGGCCCCGCTCTGGCTATTGCGGCCATCTCTTCCTTCGTGGCCGGAACGCTGGGCCTTCTCGGCCTGACCTTCTTTGCTCCCCCCTGGCAGAAATGGCCTTGAAAATCGGTCCCCCAGAGTATTTCGGCCTTGTCGTCCTAGCCTTGAGCGTCGTCATCAGCCTGGCAGGGCAATCCTTGATGAAAGGCTTGGCTTCTGCCACTCTCGGGGCGTGGATTGCTCTGATCGGCCTTGACCCTACCTCCGGGCAAAAAAGGTTCACCTTGGGCAATACGGAACTCGTCGGTGGGGTTGACTTCATCGCCGTCATCATTGGCCTTTTCGCCATCGCCGAGGTCATGCGCAATGTGGAGCAACAAACGTATGCCATTTCCACCGCGGCGCTGGAAAAACTCCTGCCCCCACTGCAGGAAATCAAGGACTGTATCGGCGCCATGCTC